>JBIKLM010000086.1:0-12044 GCA_044359835.1 Planctomycetota bacterium | reverse complement strand
CTGACGGCGGCCGCGCGGGCGGCCCTCCGGACGGTCCGGAGGCCGGTCGGCGCGGGTTGCCGAGGGCCTATCGGCCGCGGGGGAGCCCGCAGGCCAAGCGAGCAGGATAACCCAGGCCCCAAGACCCTCGGGTGCCCCCAGGACCCCTGCCCGCGGACCTCTGAGCAGTCCGGCGGCGCGCGGGGCCGGCCCGCGGCCCTGGCGCCGCTGGCCGCCGACGTTACCCTGCCTGCGCTCCGGTCGAGCGCGCCCCGCGCGGCTCTTTCGGGGGCGCCCCGGGCGATTAACTCAGCTGGTCAGAGTGCTTCCCTTACAAGGAAGAAGTCGGGGGTTCGAATCCCTCATCGCCCACGCTTCCCCATGGCCGCCCTCGAGCGAACCGACCCCGCGCCCCGTCCCCATCCCCAGCTCGAAGGCCGGGCGGCCCTGGTCACCGGCGCGGGCCGGCGGATCGGCCGCGCGGTGGCCCTGCACCTCGCGCGCCTCGGCTGCCGCCTGGCGGTGCACGTCGGCAACTCCCTCGACGAGGGCCAGGCGCTGGTCGACGAGCTGCGCCGCGCCGGCCGCCAGGCCGAGCTGTTCCCCGCCGACCAGCGCTCCGTGGCCGAGATCGAAGCCGCCTGCGACGCGGCCGAAGAAGCCTTCGGCGGCATCGACCTGCTGGTCAATTCCGCGGCCCTGTGGCCCAAGGCGGAGCTCGAGTCCCTGACCCAGGAGGACTTCGACCTGGCCCTCGAGGTCAACCTGCGCGGGCCGTTCTTCTTCGCCCGGCGGCTGGGCCTGGCCATGCGCGCGCGCGGGCGCGGCGCGATCGTCAACATCGCCGACGTCAGCGGCGATCGGCCCCAGGTCGACAGCCTGCCCTACTGCGCGGCCAAGGCCGGCCTGGTCTCGATCACCTACGGACTGGCCAAGGCCCTGGCTCCGACCGTGCGCGTCAACGCCATCGGCCCCGGCCCGATCCTGTTCCCGGAGGGTTATCCCGCCGAGGCCGCCGAGCGCGACCGGCGCGCGACCCTGCGGGGCCGCGAAGGCACGCCCGAGGACATCGCGGCCGCCGTGGTCTATCTGGCGACCGCTCCCAACGTCACCGGCGTGCTGCTGCCGGTCGACGGGGGCTACCGCTTCGGGATCTGAAGCATCGGCAGGCCGAGGAGCGATCGACTCGGGCTGCGCCCGGGGCCGCGGCGTCCGCCCGGCAGCGTGCCCCTGAGCACGCACGGGATCGACCCGGTCCGATGCTCCGCCGCGGGAGGTGGCCGCTGCGCGGGAAGGGGGGGTGAGCGCGCGGGTTCCGGCGCCGCGCGCCTGTCCGGGTGGGGCCGACATCGCGCGCGGCTCGTCGGCCGCACCCGCCCGCGTCGGTCACGGGATCCGCTCGACCGGCGTAACCGTGCGCCATCGACCCCGACCCACCCACGCCGATGCAATCCGCCAGCGACCGCCCGCGCTCCCCGTCCCCCTGGATCGAATGGCCCCTGCGGCTGATCCCCGCCGCGATCCTCGGCCAAACCCTGTGGTTCAAGTTCTCGGCGGACCCGAGCGCCGTGGCTCTGTTCACGACCCTCGGCGTCGAGCCCTGGGGGCGGATCTTCACGGGCGTCCTCGAAGCGCTGGCGGTGCTGCTGCTGCTGATTCCGAGCACAGGTTTCCTGGGCGCGGCCCTCACCGTGGGCCTGATGGCCGGCGCGCTGTTCTCGCACCTGACCGTGCTCGGCATCGAGATCGAGGGCGACGGGGGGCTGCTGTTCGGGCTGGCCGTGGTCAGCGCCCTGGCCGGCGCTGCGCTGGCTCTGGTGCTGCGCCGCAGCGGGCTCGCGCGCCTGCGCACCTGGGGCCTGCCCGCGCCGGCCTGGCTGGGTTGACCCAGGCGGGGCGACCCCGCCGGCTGCCGCCGGGCTCTGGGTTCCCGGCCTCCCGAGGTGGCCCTGCGATCGGGCTTGGCAATGGGAATCCCGCAGATCTCAGAAAGATTCCCCGGCGGGCTCCGTAACTGGCCCGCGCCCCGTTCCTAGAGCAGGGCACGAACACGAACTCCCGGCTGGGCAGGCCGGGATGCGGCTCGAAGGGGCCCCCGCCGCGAGGTGGGAGCCCGGACGGGCCGCAAAGTGGGGAGGACCCCGGGGGGGCGTCCTCCCCTTTTCTTTGACACACGCTTTCGGCGGCCTGCGGTCCGGAATCGGCCCCGCGGATCGGGACTTTGGCGGGCAGTGCGTTAGCTGCGGCTCCAAGGCTGCACGGGAATCTCCAGGGCTCGCCCGCATCGACGCAGCCTCCGATGCACGACCCGGGATGCGCAGGAGCCAGGCCGGTGGCGGCGGCTCCTGGGAGCGTCAGCGGGGCGTCCGGAGGGGTCCTGAGCGGGGCGCGAGGGCGGGGGCCCGGTGGCCTCTGCTCCCCAGCGACGCGCAGGCCCCGAGGCGGTTCAATCTGGGCATGCGGCTCCCCCGGACCTCGCTCGCTTGGTTTTCGGCGCTCTTGCTCGCTTGCGGGCGCGATCCTGAGCGGCGCGGGCCCGCGGAGGCGCCCTGGGCGCAAGGCGCTTCGCAGGCCGCCGAGACCGCGCGCGCCGAGGCGCCCCCGCAGCGGACGGAGCTGAAGACGGGGCCGCCGCCCGTGCCGGGCGACGCCCAGCCCGAGCTCGCGGACGGGCTGGTCTGGATCCCGGGCGGGCGGGCTCGGCTGGGCGGCGGCGACGAGCGCTTCCCGGAGCGGCGCGGGCTCGAGATCGAGCTGCCCGGCTTCTGGATCGAAGCCACGGAGGTCACCAACCGGCGTTTCGCGGAGTTCGTCGAGGCCACCGGCTTCCAAACCGATGCGGAGCGCTTCGGCGATTCGGTCGTGTTCCAGCCCGAGACCGGCGCCTGGGCGCTGGTCGAGGGGGCCTGCTGGCGGCGGCCCAGCGGGGCCGGCAGCGACTGGCGCGAAATCCCCGAGCATCCGGTCGTGCAGGTCTCGCTGCGCGACGCGGCGGCCTATGCGGCCTGGGCCGGCCGGCGTCTGCCGAGCGAAGCGGAGTGGGAGCTGGCGGCGCGCGGCGGGCTGGTGGAGGCGCCGTTCGTCTGGGGCGCAGAGCACCTGCCCGCGGGATCGCCGCCGGCCAACGTGTGGCAGGGCCTGTTCCCCAACGAAGACCAAGGCCTCGATGGGTTCCGCGGCAGCGCCCCGGTGGGCCGCTTCGCGCCCAACGGCTTCGGGCTCTTCGATCTGGCCGGCAACGTCTGGGAGTGGGTCGACACGCCGCGCGGCAGCGGCCCCCTGGCGCCCCTGCACGAGCGCCGCGGCCCGACCACCGAAGCGGGCCTCGACGCCATGATCCGCGGCGGCAGCTTCCTGTGCGCCCCCAACTACTGCCAGGGCTACCGACCGAGCGCGCGCCAGTTCAAGCGCCCGGACGAAGCCAGCAACAACCTCGGATTCCGCTGCGCGCTCTCGGCGCGTTGACCGCCGGAGTTCCGATCGAAGCGCGCGGCCAGGGAGCCGCATCGCGCAGGCCGCAGATGCCTGCCGCCCCCCGACCGGTGCATGCGGAGCATCCGATCATCGCGGCGCCGCGAGCGTCGCCTTCCGCGGCCCGGGAGCCCAACGGATCTCGGCCCGCGGCCCAAACGCGCCGTCCGCCGGGCGCTCCCGCGGCGGGGATCCCCGCAGGCCGGGCTGGGGAGAGGCCGCTGCGGTCACGCCGAGCGTGGGTGGCCGGGACGGCCCCCGGCGGCTGTGTGCATCCGAAGCCGCCTCGGATGCCCTGAGACCCCGGAGGCTGGATAGCCTCAGCCGCAAGGAACGGGTCCTCTGCACCCGCTTCGATCCATGCGAAAACTGGCCCTGCTCGCGCTGCTCCTGGTCGGTCTGCTCGGTTGGCTCGTGCTTTATCGCAGCGAGCCGGCGCGAGTGACCTCCGCTGGGCCCGCGGCCAAGGCGTCCCCGGAACCGGAAACGGGACCGACCGCCGAGCTGATCGAGCGGACTCCCGCGGCCAGCCGGGAAGGGCTGCCGAGCGTCGAGCCGCCCGACGCGGCGCTTGAAGAAGCCGCGGCGCTCGAGCCCCATTCCCCGGCCGCCGCAGGCGCGTCCGCTTGGTTCCAGGGGCAGGTCCTGGCGGCAGAAAACGATCTGCCGCTCGCGGACGTCCTGGTGAGTGGGCCCGAGGGGCAAGCAGCGCGCTCCGACGCTTCCGGGAACTTCACGCTCCCCCTGCCCAGCGCCGCGAACGGGATCTTCGAGTTGCGCCATCCGGACCGCAGCCGAGGCCGCTTTCGGGTGCCACGAACCGCGGGCCCAAGCGATCCACCTTTGCGCCTGCGGCTCGGCCTCGCCGCCGCACTGGTGGGGAAGGTCTCGGGGCAGCCTTCGGACAAGCAGGCCAAGTTGATCGCCTCGTTCCCTGGCTATCTCCTGACCTGTGGGGGCGAAGCCCTGTTCGATCTAGACACCGAGACGCTTCAGGCGGAGATCTCCGCGGACGGCACCTTCGAGCTCGCTGGCCTGCCGCCTGAGGTTCCGCTGGGGCTCGAGGTGGTCGCCGGACGCTTATCGATCCATCGGCCGCCGGAAGCACTCGTCCTCCAAGCCGGGGAGCGACGCTCGGTGACCTGGTCGCTGGGTCGATCCGCTGAGGTGCGCGTGCGGGTGACCGATTCCAATGGGAACATCCAGCCCGATTCACCCCTCGAGCTATTTGCGGCTGGAGACGAGACCAACCGCGGATTTTCAGCCAAACACTGGCCGGAGATCGGCTCGGCGCGCACCGATGTGGCCGGTATCGCGGTTTTCAGGGGCGTTTCGAGCGGCAGCTTCCTGGTCGCACCAGCGCGCGGATCGTCGGCTGAGCCCCAGGGGGCGTCGGAGGACGCGCCCGCCACGATGTGCGTTCCTTTCGAAGTGCCGAGCGGCGCCGAGGTGGTCGATGTGGATCTCGTGATCCACCGCGGACTCTGGATCCGCGGTCACGTGCGCAATGGGGACGGCGAGCCATTCAAGGGCATCCTGGTCTCCGTCTTCGAGCTGAATGCCAAGGGCTACCTGGATGATCTGACCGACGACTCCGGCGGCTTCGCCGCGGGCCCCCTGGTCCCGGGGCGTTACCGCGTGCAGGCCTTGGTGTTCGCAGCAGGAGGTTGGAGCGCTCCAGCGCCGATCGAGGTCGATGCTGGCGTCCAGGATCTCGAGCTGACTTTGGTGCGGGGCTCCCAGTTCCAAGTCAGGCTGGTCGATGCGGTCACCGGGGCCTCCGCTGCGGGCCGTGTCTTTCTCCAGCACCTTGACGAGTTCGGCTTTCGGAGTGTCATCGGCGACCAGACCAGCCACCAGTTCGATGGGATCTCACCCGGTCGCTATCACCTGATCGGAAGATCTTCCACAGGCACCCTCGGTTGTCTCAAGGATGTCCGCATCGAAGCGGGCCTCGCCACGGTTCCCCTGGAGCTGCCGCTTCATCCCGCCGGGGAAGTGCGCCTGCGCTACGAGGGACCCGAAGAGTACGCTTCGGTGCAGGTCGTACAGGATGGGGTCTGGTTCCACTTCGATGGCCTACGCTCGGGCACCAGCGATGTCGTCTCAGCACCGCTGGGGACATGCACGGTGCGCTTCACCCGCCGGCCCGCCGGAGCCTCCGAAAAGGACTGGATCACACACGAAGAAACGGTCTTCGTCAGCCCGAGCGCGACCGCCGAGGTCCGCTACGTCGTCGACGAGGGGAAGTGAAGCGGCGGGAAAGCGGGCGCGATCCAGCGCGCAGCGGGATCGGCTTGGGACCGGCGCGCGGCGCCGATCCCAGAGTTCGGGGCCGGCGCGTGGGGGGCCGGAATCCCGCGGACCGGCGGGCCCCATCGCTCGGCGGCAGCCCGGGGCGATGCTTTCTCAGGATGTCAGAACGCCAGGCTGAGGCCCAGGTAGGGGCCGGCCAGTTCGGCGTCGATGCGGATGTCGTCGCTGCCGTCTTGATAGGCCAAATCGACGTTGATGCTGCGATAGCCCGCCAGCAGGGAGCCCGACAGGCGCTCCTGGCCGCCCAGGAAGGCCCAGCGCAGGAAGGCGTCCCAATCGAGGTAGCTGGCGTCCACGGTGTCGATCTCGACGTCGAGCCAACCGACCAGGAGTTCGGCGGAGAACTGGCCGATCGCCAGCCGCGTCCGGCCGGCCAGGAACGGGAAGGGGGCCTGCTCGTCGGTGGTGGCGCTATCGCCGGTCAGCTGTTCCTCGACCGCCACGCGGGCGTCGGCGAAGGCGCCGCCCACGCCAAGCCCCAAATCGAAGGTCTCGAGCGGGACCAGGTCGACCGTCAGGGCCGCGCGCGCCAGGGACAGCTCGAGCTCGCTGTTCACCGTGGTGTTGACCGGGAAGACCTGGCCGCCGAACTCCAGCTCCTGCTGCACCTGGCCGGAGCCCTGGTAGGAGACCGCGAACCAGTCGGCGGTGATTTCGAGGGCCCCGACCTCCAGGTCGACCCGGGGCGCGAACTCGATCGGGTCGTCGTCGATGCCCAGGCTCTCGAGGTCGTTGGCGGTGTTGAGGCCGCCGCTGGTGTCGGCGCGGAAATCGCCCTCCACGTTGAACTGCATCGCCCGCGGCATGACCTCCAGGCGCGGAGCGGAGCAGGCGGTCGTGAGGGCCAGGGCCAGCAGCAGCGGGAGTTTGGGCATGGGCGGGTGTGCGGTTTGGGCCCAGCCTGGTGGGGGCTCCCCAGGGACACCAGCGGGCGGCGCCCGCCCGTCCCAGCCCACGGAAACCAGCGTCCCCCCGCATCAAAGCTGCGCAGAGCGCGACGTCTGCGGCAAAGCCGGGGATCCCCGCGCGGCAGCGCCCGCCCGAGCCCCGCCGCCCGGTCTGCTCGGGGCTCGGGATGGGCCGGCATGAGCCGTGCTGGGCCGGCCTGGGCCGCCGAGGCGCTCCCGGCGCCTCGGCCCGATGGAGGCTGGGCCGAGGCCCCCCTGACCCGCCGCAGCCAGGGCTGTGCCCCGGCACGCTGGCCTTCAACCGGCCGGCGGGGCGGCTACGAGCCTTGGGCCGCCCGCCGACCGAGCCTCGGATCGATCCCGGATCAGGCCGTCGCCACCCGCGCGGGCGCCGCGGGCTCCTTGCGCAGGTACAGGTCGATCCACATGGCGATCGGCCCGACGATCGCCAGGGCGAAGATCGGCGGCGCCTGGGTCAGCGGCGCCAGGGCGGTCCACCCGAAGTGGCTGCTGAGCCGGATCCCTGTCTCGACCAGGCAGATGATCAGCGCCACGACCAGGCGCCACTTCTTGGAGCGCACCGTGGTCCGCGGGTCGGTGATCATGAAGAACAGGAACAGCTGGTACATCGGCCCGGTGATCGGGGCCACCTCGTTCTGGAACGGATTGCCGGTGACCAGGGACCGCACCCAGGCCAGCGCGAACCAGGCCACGGCGTAGGTCAAGGTCACGTGCAGGATCTTGGCCCGCGAGGCCACCAAGAGGCCCACCAGCCAGACGATCATCACCGGGATCTTGTTGTTGCCCCACTGCTCGGAGAGCACCGACACCGAGCTGGGCGCGAACAGCACCAGCAGGCTGATGGCGAAGTTGGTCGGGTTCCACAGGTGCTGGTTCTTGTAGACCAGCGCGTACTTGGAGGTGATCGCGATCATGGCCCCCAGGACGAACGGCCACCAGTAGCCCTGTTGGGTCTGGGTCAGCACGGTCATCGACAGGCCCGAGACGTAGGCGCTCTGCAGATTGGCCACGCGGCCGCGGGCGAAGTGCGAGAGCAGCACCTCCATCACCAGGGCCGTGCCCACGGTGGCCAGCAGCACCTCGTAGCCCTTGAGGATCTGATAGCTGTACTGGGCCGCGATCAGGATCGTGGTGATGAAGATCGTGATCAGCCACTTCGGGGACAGCCCCAGGAAGAAGCGCATCGGGCCGGAGATGGCCGGGTTGGCGGTGCTCATGGCGAAAGGGACGCTCGGGGGTCGGCCCGCGTTCCGCCGATCCCGGCGGGCGTCAGGCCCTTCAGGGCTGCGATTCGATGATCCGATGATACCGGCCCGGCTCGAAGCCGGTCTTGGTCTCGCTGTGGCCCGAGGGCCAGCGCACCAGGATGTCGACCGGTCCCGCGTGGTCCCCCAAGCCCACATGCAAACGCGGGTCGTTCTGCGCCGAGAATCCGGAGGCGCTGGCCAGGACCCGGACCTGGACGGAGCTGCCGAAGCGCACGGTCACGGTGGCCCCATAGGCGTTGCGGTTGCTGGCGCTGCCCTCGAATTCGAATCCGATCCAGCGTTTCTCGCCGGCGACCCGGTTGCGATACAGCAGCGGCCGCTGGATCTGGTTGGCCACGACCACGTCCAGCACCCCGCGGTTCTCGAGGTCCGCCAGGAGCACCGCCCGCCCGTCCAGCAGGTCGGTCACGCCGACCTCCTCGCCGACTTCGACGAAGCTGCGCCCGCCCGCGTTCTTGAGCACCCGGGTGCGCTCGTAGCCCGACTGGCTGCGGCCGTCGAAGGGCGGCCAGGAGGCCGCGTCCGCCAGGATCTCGCCGGAGCCAGCCGCCAGCTTGGAGGCCTCGTACCAGTAGCTGTTCTCGCTGCCGGAGATGAAGCCGTTGACCACCACCAGGTCCTGGTACCCGTCGTTGTCCAGGTCGCCGAACTGGCTGCCCCAGGCCCAGCCCGTGTCGATCAGGTCGCCGCGCGCCTCCTCGGTCAGCCGGCGCCCTTCCTTGAGGTAGTTGAGGCGCAGGTTGTTGCCGTGCAGGATCCAGCCCGCGGCCGAGATGTTGGTCACGAAAATCGCCATGCGGCCGTCGTTGCGCAGGTTGCCGAACGACACCGACATGCCGGACTTCGAATGGTGGTCGAAGCCCACGTTGCGCAGCTCTTCGAAGCCCTTTCCGGCCAGGTTCCTCAGCACCTGCTCCTCGCCGTAGTCGTTGGCCACGTACAGGTCTTGCCAACCGTCGTCGTCCAGGTCCGCTGCGCCGACCGCCAGGGTCCAGAGCGTCGAATCCAGGCCGAAGGCGTCGCTGACGTCCTCGAAGCGCGGCACGCCGGCCGCATCCAGCCCGAGGTTGTGCAGCAGCACGTTCTTGCCGCCGTTATTGGCGAACTGGCCCGAATCGTGCATGATCTTGGTGGTGCGCAGGTTCCACAGATCGTGCTCGGCCTTGTAATAACCGGCCACGTACAGGTCGAGCAGCCCATCCCGGTCGTAGTCGATCCAGGTGGCGGCGTTCGAGTTCATCCAGCGCTCGACTCCGCTGGCCCGGCTGATGTCCTCGAAGGTCCCGTCCCCGCGGTTGCGATAGAGGCCCAGGAATCCGTAGCGATAGACGAGCAGGTCCTGGTCGCCGTCGTTTTCGACGTCGCCCCACAGGCTGCCCATGCACACGCCCCGGCCCATCACGTTGAGGTTCGCCAGGCCCGCGCGCGCCGCCACGTCCTCGAAGCGCCCTGGCTGCCCGCTGGCGCCCAGGTTGCGATACAGGGCATTGGGAGCCTCGAAGTCCGAATTGGTGAAGTACAGGTCGATCCAGCCATCCCCGTCGAAGTCCACCGCGCTGACCGCGGCGCCCACGGCCATGACGTGCTCCTGGGCGTTCTTGGCCCGCTCGTCGATGGCCGCGACCCGGTGCAAGAACCTCACCCCGCGCTCCTCGGCACACTCCTCCAGGGCAAACCCCGGCCCCTCCTCGAGTTCGATTCCGGAACGCTTCGATTCCTTGTCCAGCCACCAGACCAGGCCACACAGGAAGAAGAACACCAGGTTGATCAGGAGTCGGCGCGGCATGTGGGGTGCGGGAGCCAGGGGCCCAAGATCCCTGAGCATACGCAGCCCCCGCGCCCCTGCCGGCGCCAGCGTCCGCGCCCGCCTCAGCCCGGCCCGCGCCGTCCCACCCCGGGCCGCGCTCAGCACCTTGGGCAGCGCGCGCCTCGGCGGCTCGCGGTTGCGGATGGCCGCTCGCCTGGGCGGATCGGACCGCGGAGCGGCCGAGGCGGCCGCTGCCGGTGGGCTGGGCACGGGGGTCAGTCTTTGGACGGCGCGGGCGTGTTGGGCGCGCTCGGAGCGGGGCGCGGCGCTTCGGGCTGCGGGGTGGGCACCGGGTCGGTCGCTGCGCCTCTGGCGGGCTCGGCCGGCGGGGACGATTCCGGCGTTCCTTCGGGCGTGACCTCGGGATCGGGGGGCGGGGCGCTGGACCTGCCGGTCCGATCCCGCCGGCCCGACTCCGGCACTTCGAGCACCGCTGGGTCGGGTCGCGTCCGCCTTGGGCCTGCTCGCAGCGGTCCGCGCCGACCTCAGCTGCGGCCCAGCCGAGCCCGGATGGCGCGCGCCAGGTCGCTCCGTTCGGCGGCGGTCAGGACGCGTAGCACGAGCACCGTCAGCAAGAGCCCCATCACGGCCAGCTTGGCGATCCCGTTCAAGGCCAAGCCCAGCCAGCCCGCGGGCGCCAGCCACAGGTCGATCAGCACCGAGCCCCCCGCGGCCGCGCCCATCACCAGCACCACGCTGGCCAGGCGCCCGAATTCGAACGGCACCGACATGGCCCGTCGGCTGGTCCACAGGCCCGCGACCGCCAGGGCCGCGAAGGTCACCAGGGTCGCCCAACCGGAGCCCAAGAAACCGAACGGCGGCACCAGCAGGGCGTTGGCGCCCACGTTGAGCGCCAAGGCCAGGGCGTTGATCCAGATCAGCGGGGCCGTGCGCTTGGCGATGTAGAGCGGGATCTGGCTCAGGTGGTAGACCGCCCAGAACAGGTAGCCGGTCGTGATCAGCGGCACGACCTTCCAAGCGTCGATGTAGTCGCGATCGTCCGGCATCATCAGCTCGAGCACATGCCGCGAGGCCAGCGTCACGCACAGGCTGGCGGCCGCGATGGTCAGGATGCCGTAGGTGCTGACGCGGGCCAGCTTCTGGGCCTGTTCGGCGCGGTCGCTGACGCCGTAGATCCAGGGGTGGAAGATCTGCACGAAGGGGCCGAGCAGCGCGCCCGTGGCCAGGAAGCCGATCTTGTAGCCGATGCCGTAGATGCCCACCTGATCGAGGCCCGTCTGGTCCTCGGAGAAGTGCTCCAGCAGACGCCGGTCGCCGTAGTGCAGCGCCAGCTGGAACAGGCCCACGGGGATCAGCGGCAGGGTGTAGGCCACGATCGGCCGGAGCACACGCCAGGAGAATCCGAGGCCCGTGCGCGAGAGGACCCAGCCGGTCAGGCCCAAAGTCACCACGGCCTCGCCGGCCAGGATCGGATACAGATAGCCTTGGGGTCCGTGGCCGGCGAAGCCCACCAGATAGATGCGCAGGCCGAGCTCGAACAGCATCTTGGCCAGCTGGATCGCCGCGTAGAGCCCCGAGCGCTGCTGGATCTGCAGGAAATAGAAGCCGCACTGGCTGGTCAGCTGCAAGGGGATCACCAGCAGGGTGATCTGCAAAACGCGCTGGATCGTCCAGGAGTCGTAGCGCGCCGTGCCTTCGCCGATCAGGATCGGGGCCAGCTCGCGGCGGAAGGCCACCAGCAGCAGCACCACGCTCCAGGACAGCGCGGCCAGGGCCAGGGTGCAGGAGGAGATCACCCGCTTGCGGTCCGCTTCGCTGGCCTGCTCGAAGTAGAAGCGGGTCATCCCGCTCAGCAGGTTGTAGCCCAGCACCTGAACCAGCGAGGCCAGCACCAGGTCCGCCAGGTCGACCAGCCCCATCTCCGCCTCCGGCATCCAGCGGGCGAAGAAATACAGCATCACGATCGAGATCACCCGGCCGAGCAGCGGCACCGCGCTGTAGGTGGCCGAATGCTTGAGCAGGCTCGACAGCCGCCCGCCCGTCCCGCTGCGCCCGCCCTCCGCCGCCACGGCGCCGTCCTCGGCGGGCTCGGTCTGCTGCGCGCTGGACGGCATGGGCGATAAAGGATACGGGCTGCGGCGCGGGCGGCCGCGTGCGGCTGCGGGCCGCTCTGGCCCGTCCCGGCCCGCTCCACGGGCTGGATCGGGTCCGGGCGGCGGAGGCGGCGGCGATCCGCCGGGCCCGCGGCTCTGTGTCGCGCGAGCCCCCGGGGCGCTCAGGTCGCCTGGGCGCTTCGATCTTCGAACCGCTCGA
>JBIKLM010000470.1:0-3365 GCA_044359835.1 Planctomycetota bacterium | reverse complement strand
GCTTGGCAAGCTCTGCGGCCCGCCCGCGCAGCCGCTGCGCGGCACGCCAGCCCCGATCGAGTCCCGCTTCCCCCCTCCCAACCGGCGACGATCTGCCCGATCCGCGACCCCCGCGGCCCTGGCCACTCCGCCCGCGCCCGTCGACCGCGCGGCCCCTGGGCCGCGCCGACCACGCGGCCCCGCGTCGGGCTGCTCGCCCCCGGCGCGATCCCCCCCGCTCGGCCCGCCCGACACCCCGCGCCCCGGCCCATGTCCCCCCCTGCCCTCTCCCCGCCCGGCCTGTGGCGCACCGCGCTGCTCGTGGCCCGCAAGGACCTCGCCAGCGCCTATCGGGATCGGCAGACCTGGATCAGCTCCGTGCTGGTGCCCCTGGGGCTCTATCCGCTGATGTTCTTCATCCTGCTGCAGGCCAGCGCGCTGGTCTCCGACCAGGAGCAGGCCCGCAAGGTTCGCTTGGCCCTCGGCGCGGCGCCGGGCTCCGCGCCGCGGCTGGAGGATCTGGCGCTGCGGCTCGAGCCCCTCTTGGCCGCCTCCGGAGCGGACGCGGGCCGGCTGGCCCAGCGGGCGCTGCTCGGGGCTGGCTCGGACCCCGAGGACCCGGCCCCGGAGCCGCCGGATGCGCGCGGAACGAGCGAGCTCGAGGTGCTGGCCGGACTCGACCGGGAGGCCCTGGCCGCGGCGGTCGGCGCGCAGGACGCCGCCGCGGATCTGCCCGCGGGCGAGCCGGCGCCGGCGTCCGCCCCCGAACGGCCGCGCTTCGACGCGGCCCTGTGGCTGCCGGACGAAGGCCCTCCGCAGATCCTGTTCGACGGCGCCCGGCCGGCCAGTCTGGTCGCCGAAGAGCGCCTCTCGCAGGCGCTCGAGCGCCTGGGGCGCGGCGCGCGGCAGCAGGCCCTCGACGAGGCCGGCTTGCGCGCCTCGAAACTCACGCCGTTCCGGGTGCAGAAGGTCGACCTGGCCGCCTCGACGGACATCGGCGCCTTCGTGCTCTCGATGCTGCTGCCGATGATGCTCGTGGTGATGGGCATGCTGGGCGCCTTCTATCCAGCCGTGGACCTGACCGCCGGAGAGCGCGAGCGCGGCTCCTACGAAACCGGCCTGATCGCGCCGATCCCGCGCCTCGGCCTGGCCTTCGGCAAGCTGATCGCGGTGACCCTCAGCGCGCTGCTGGGCGCCACCATGAATCTGGTCGGCATCGGCCTGGCGGCCAACCACCTGCTCGGCTTGATGGGCGGTGCGGAGCGCATCGACGTGCAGATCCCCTGGCTGCTGCTGGCGCTCGTGCTGCCCCTGCTGCTGGCCTTCCTGCTGCTGGTGGCGGCGGTGCTGACCGCGGCCGCCAGCCTGACCGAGACCTTCAAGCAGGGCCAAGCCCTGCTGGGCAGCGTGCAGCTGGTCTTCATCCTGCCGGCGGTCGCGGCGACCCTGCCGGGGCTCGAGCTGACCCCCGGGCTGGCCAGCGTGCCCGTGGTCGGTTTCACCCTGGCGGTCCGCACGGTGCTGCGCAGCGGGAGCCCCGCGGACCTGCCGCTGGTGCCGCTCCTGTGCTGCCTGCTCGCCCACCTGGCCCTGGCCCTCTTGGCGGCCGCCCTCGCGGCGCGCCTCTTGACCCGTTCCCCCGACAGCAAAAGCGGTTCGGCGGCGCTGCTCGAGCTGTTCTCGAGGATCCGCGGCAAAGCCTGAAATCCCCATGTCCCTGCCCGAATCCGACGCCGAAGCCGCGGTGCTGTGCCGCGCGCTGACCAAGCACTACCAGGATCGCCAGCGCGGCCTGGTGCGCGCCCTCGACGGCCTCGATCTCGAGTGCCGCTACGGCGAGATCTACGGGCTGCTCGGCCCCAACGGCGCCGGCAAGTCCACCTGCCTGCGCATCCTGGCTTCGATGCTCACGCCCACCTCGGGCAGCGCGCGCCTGGCCGGGGTCGACGTGGTCGCCGAGCCCCTGGAGGTGCGCCGCCGGATCGGTTACCTCTCGGCCAGCACCGGGCTCTATCCGCGCCTCGACGTGCGCGAAACCCTGGCCTACTTCGGCTCGCTGCACGGGCTCAGCGGGTCCGGCCTGCGGGACCGCATCGACGAGCTGATCGCCGCCTTCGACATGGGCGGCTACGCCACACGTCGCACGGAGCACATGAGCAGCGGGCAGAAGCAGCGCCTGTCGATCGCGCGCGCCGTGCTGCACGATCCCGAGGTGTTGATCCTGGACGAGCCCACCACGGGCCTCGACATCCTGGCCACCAGCGACATGATCGAATTCATCGCCGGGCGCAAGGCCGGCCGGCGCTGCGTGCTGTTCAGCACCCACGTGCTCTCCGAGGCCGAGCGCCTGTGCGATCGGATCGGGATCCTCTACGGCGGCCGCCTGCTGGGCGTCGGCAGCCTGGCGGAGCTCTCGGCCGCCACCGGCGAGAAGTTCCTGGACGGCATCTTCCGTAGCCTGGTCAAGGGCGCCCAAGGGGCGAGCGCGGCGCGATGACCAAGGCCTCCGGACGGCCCGGGATGGGCCCCGCCGCGGGCGGCGCCGTGGTGCGCGCGGTGCTGGCTAACGAGCTCAAGCGCCTGCTGCGCGATCGCAAGGCCCTGGCCTTGGCGCTGCTCCTGCCCATGGCGCTCTATCCGCTGATGTTCTGGGGCAGCCGCGAGCTCGGGCGCGTCAGCCAGAGCCGCCTGGAGGAGGCGCCGCTGCGCGCCTTGGTCGACCTGTCGGCGCTGCCCGCGGAGCTCTCGGAGGCCGTCGAGGCCGAGCTGGAGGGGCTCGGCGAAAAGCTCGAGCGCACGGCGCTCGACTTCGGGGATCCGCGCCTGCGCACCGAGCGCGAGCAGCGCGCGCGCGAGCTGCTCGATGCCGACGGCGAAGACCCGGCACCGCAGGTCTTGGTGCTGGGCGTCGCCGGCGGGCTCGGCCCGCGGGTGCTGCTGTTCCATCGCGGCACGGACGAGCAGAGCCTGGACGGCACACGCCGGCTCGAAGAACGCCTCGAGGACCTGGCCAAACGCCAGCTCGAGTCGCAGCTGGTCCTGCGCCTCGGTCAGGACCCGGCCGCCGCCTGGCGGGCCGAGCGGGTCGACCTGGCGCCCGCCCGCGACCGCGCCGGGGCTTCCCTGGGGCGCTTCCTGCCCCTGGTCCTGGCCCTGGTGTTGCTCTCCGGCGGCGCCTTCGCGGCCCTGGATGCCTTCGCCGCCGAGCGGGAGCTCGGCACGCTGGAAACCCTGCTCGTGCAGCCGGTGCGGGCGCGCGAAGTGGCCCTGGGCAAGTTCCTGGCGGTCTTGGGCACGGCCCTGCTGACCTGGGCCGGCAACGCCGCCAGCCTGCTGGCCTGCGCGGGCCTCGGGCTCTTCGATCCGAGCGACCTGGCCGGCCGCGG
>JBIKLM010000469.1:0-3370 GCA_044359835.1 Planctomycetota bacterium | reverse complement strand
CCGCGGCGCCAGGCCGGAAGCTCCGCGTCCTCGGGCGCGCTCACAGCCTCAGGCTGCGCGGGAGGCACCGGCTCGTTCTGCGGGGCCTCCTGGGCGCGCACGGAGACCCGCATCGGGCCGCACGCCAGCGCCAGGCCTCCGGCCAGGGCCACGAGGAAACGGTGCGAGACGGAGAGCGGGCGCTGGAATCGGATCATGGCGGAAGCTGGGCGGAGGTCGGAGCGGAGGGGCACCGTGGTGGGGACGAAACTTCTACGCAGCAGGCCTCTGAAATGAAAGAGTCCGCGGCAGGACATGCCGCGGACCCGAGTTCAGACAGCCCCTAGGCCGGGGGTGCCGTCAGGGATCAGTTGCCGACCGTGAAGGCCAGCGCGTTGGTCAGGCCGACGTTGAAGCTCAGGTCGACCGAGTAGCCCTGGGCGTGGAAGCCCAGGCCGACCAGGTTCGGCTTGTTCGGGATCGGCAGGACGAACGGAGCCGGGAACTGGCTCAGGCTGATGAAGGGCGTTTCGAACACCGCGTTGGCGATGATCGTGCCCAGGCCGGGGAGCGGGAAGTTCGTGGCCCCGACGGTCAGGAACACGCCGTCCACGATCGAGATCGGGAAGAAGGTCGTGTGGTTGATGGCCACCGACCAGTTGGTGCCGATCGTCGGGCTGCCGGCGACGGTCGCCAGGACGTCCGGGTTGGCCGGGACGCCGACGATCGAGGTCACGGTCGCCGGGATCTGCTCGAAGAAGCCGAACTTGTCAGCGGCGGTCCAGCCAAGGGCCCAGTTCTGCAGGGAATTGAAGGCGCCGACGTAGTTCGTCGCCACGAAGAAGCCGTCGTTCGGGCAGACGTTGCCGGCCACACCGACCGCGTTATTGGCGGCGCGGGGGTCGAGCTTCTGCACGATCCGGATCGGCAGACCGCCGAGGGTCTGGATCGGGCCGTAGGTCAGGGAGCGGATCGGCGAGTTGGCGGCGTTGATGATGTTGCCGTTGCCGGGCACCAGAGCATCGACGGTCGACCACAGGGTGCTGTCCTGGTTGTTGCTGAAGCCGATCGACTTGGTGATCTGGCTGACGCGCTCGGTCGCGCACTGAGCGGTGTAGAACGGCGCGGTGAAGTTGCTGGCCGGGGTGTTCCAGAGGGTCTGGAAGTTGTTGCCAGCGCCCCAGCCGCCGCCGCAGGCGTCGCCGTCTTGGACGTCGTCGCGCAGAGAGTCGTCACCGAGCTCCATCAGGATCGAGGAGGTCAGCTGGACGCCGGCGCCGTCGCGCAGGGCCAGGCCGTGGTCGCCGCCGCCGTTCTCCGGCTGGCCGACGACGGTGATGTTGCTCAGGCGGGTGCGGGTGACCGGGACCCAGTCGAAGCGCTCGGCGCCGTCGATTTCGATGGCGTTGTCGCCGACGCCGGAGCCCTGGGCCGCGTTGACGCTGGCGCCCTGGACGATCAGGCCGAACTGGGCCTTGCCACGCCAGCCCTGGTCGCAGTCGAGGCTGTCGTCGCCGACGTTGAAGATCACGAAGTTCTTGAGGTTCATGGTCCCGCCCCAGATCTCGATACCGTCGTCGACGTTGTTCATGACCTCGACGAAGGAGATGTCCGTGTTGCGGCCGATGCCGCCCAGGGACAGGCCGTTCAGCTCGTTGGCCAAGCCGATCACGCGGCCGCCGTAGCGGAACGACACGTAGCTCAGGGCGCCGCTGTCGTCGTCGTCATCGCCGCCGCCGTACAGAACGCGGGGGTCGCCCGGGAACTGGGCGGTCAGGCCTTCCATGGTGGCCACGTTGGTGGCCAGGAAGCCGCTCTGGTTGCTGGCGGCGCCGGAGCCGTTGGGGCAAGCCGAGATGTAGGCATCGCCCATGATCGTCAGGTTGCCCCAGGTGTTCGCCTGGAGGATCCAAGAGTTCAGGTTGTCGGCCTTGGAGGTGAAGACGATGGGCTCTTCACGGGTGCCGACGGCGATGATCTGCGAACCGCGGGTGACCGCCAGCGAACCGCCACCGTTCAGGGTGGTGTCGCTCTGGATCAGCGTGCCCGGCTCGATCGTCAGGGTCGCGCCGTTGGTCACGTAGACCTGGGTGGTCAGGTTGTAGGTGTTGTTCTTGGTCCAGGTCGTCGACGTGGTGATGTCGGTGGAGACCAGGATCTCGGCCGCGTTGGCGAAGCCGGCCAGGCCGGTGGCCAGCACGCCAGTCAGAAGAAGGGTCGAGGTATTCACTGTGGGGGCTCCTCGGGGGAGTTGTTTGGGACCACGGGGCCGACAGGACGGTCCTGCCGGTGGATTTCCCGTGCGGCCGAACAGTAGGTGCCCCGTGTAAAGCCCTCTGACTGGACTCTTAAAACTCCCGTTAAGCCGGATGCTGGACGGCCTTCGGCCAGCGATTCTTCATCTTTTATTGACCTAAAGGGCCTTGACAGCCCCCTTTGCGAGGATTCCGCAAACAGGCGGGGCGGTCAGCGGGGCGGCGTCGGGCCGGTCATTTGCAATGTCGAAGTACGGCGGAGCGATCGCGGGCCGACGGGCACCGGCCCCTCCCGATGGCTCTTGGCCCGGGCCGACAGGCCGGGCGGGCCGTTCCTTGGTTCCGCTCTGGAGCCCTGCCCGGACGTCCGGATGGGACCTACCGACTCGCTCCTGCCGAGGTCAGCGATCGACCTGGGAGTGAAGCGCGACGCGGTTGCCTTCGCTGTCCAGGACGACCGCCCGGTAGCCGTGGGGGCCGATCGACCGGATCGGTTCGAGCACCCGCCCGCCCCGGGCCGCGACCTGGGCGACCGCCTCGCGCAGTCGACCTTCCGCATTCAGATAGACCAGCACCCCTGTATCGGGGTCGGGCGCGGGAGTCCCCGGCACCAAGCAGCCGCCGTTGCCCAGCTCGTGGGTCAACACCCCGAAACGGAGCTCGCCGAAGGCTTCGCGGTGCACCGGCAGGCCCAGCACGGCCTCGTAGAAGCGGCAGGCCCGCTCCAGGTCCAGAACGGGCAAGTCGAACCAGACGACGCGGTTGTGCTGGCTGTTGAGGTCGCTCATCACGCTCCTTGGAGGAAATGCGGGGGTACCGAGGCCCAGGCAGCAGCGGTCCAGCGCCCCGTTGGCGGCCGGGGCCCGCCCCGCGGTGGAACGGCCCATTCGACCAGATCCCTGTGCCCAGAAGGTCCCGTCGAGGTCCCGTCACGAGCCGAGCCCCGGCCGGCCCCTGCTCTACCCGGCTTCCCCAGGCTCCCCCGGCGCGAGCCCCCGCCTCTACCCAGAAAAACCCCGGCGCCCTCACACGAAATTGCCCCTCCGGCACCTTTCGGCCCCGATCAGGAGGGCCTGCGCGTCGCCGACAACCCGGCGGCGCGCCATCGCTGGAAGGTCGGATGGGCCGCGGGCCTG
>JBIKLM010000468.1:0-3378 GCA_044359835.1 Planctomycetota bacterium | reverse complement strand
TGACCCCCGCCCAACTCCGGCTGCTGATCGAGAGCCGCCTGCCCGGATCCGAGGTCCAGGTGCGCGACCTGACCGGCACCAGCGACCACTTCCGCATCGAGGTGCGCTGGTCCGGCTTCGCCGGCAAGAGCCTGATCGATCAACACCGCCTGGTCCAATCCGCCTGCCGCGAGCACCTGGGCGGCGCGATCCACGCCATCGAGATCAAGACCCAGACCGCCTGACCCCCGCCGAGAACGACCATGTGGACCCCCGACAAGATCCGCGAGACCGTGGCTGCCGACAAGGTGGTGCTGTTCACCAAGGGCTCGCGCTACCAGCCCATGTGCGGATTCTCCGCGAAGGCGATCGGCATCCTCGAGCGCCTGACCGATGAGTTCACCGTGGTCAACATCTTCGACGACCCCTCGATCCGGCCGGCGCTGGTGGCCTTCAGCAACTGGCCGACCACGCCGCAGCTGTTCATCCAAGGCGAGCTGATCGGCGGCAGCGACATCATGGAGGAACTGGCCGGGCAGGGCGAGCTGCGCCGGCGGCTGGAGAGCGCCGAGGTCCCCCTGCGCTGATCGAGAGGCCGGCGCGCGGGGCTCCGCGGTTGATGCTGCCGGTGGTGCCCAGAGGCATCCGACGGGCAGGTCTGACGGCTCGGGCGCAGCCCGAGCCGATCTTTTTCTCAGCTTGTCAGAGGCTGGGAAAAAATCGGCGCGCGGCGGCGATCCCAGCCTCTGCGGCCGCCGGATGGCGGCCCAAAGGCATGCTGACAGGCTGGTCTGACCGCTCGGGCGCAGCCCGAGTCGATTTTTTTCTCAGCCTGTCAGCTCGCGGATTTCGATCGGCAGCCCGCGCTCGGCCAGGGCCTGCACGAAAGCGCGCGGATCGACCGCCAACTCGAGGGGCCGCACGCCGGGCGGCACCTGGCCCTTGGCCACCAGGGCCGCGCAGGCCGCCGCGGAGAAGGCCGTGGTGCGCTCCATGGCGGTGAATCCGGTGCGCGGGTCCTGGCGATCGATCAGCTCGTATTGCAGCGCCCGCGGCGACTGAGCCGCCCGGGCGGTGAGCCGCAGGAAGGCCAGGTCGGGGCTGTCTGGGAAATCGAGCTTGCGCGCCAAGAGCGCCGCCAAGAGTCGCCGCGGCACGAACGGCGCGGGCGCCTCGCCGGGGCGCGCCAGGTCGATCGGCCGCTCCTCGAGCAGGCCCAGGTCGAGCAGCAGCTTGAACTTCTCGAAATGGCCGGGATAGCGGGCCGTCTTGTAGTCGAGCTCGCAGATGCGGCCGGCGAAGGAGCGCGGCACCGTCGAGAGTCCGCCCGAGGTGATGAAGGCCTCAAGCCGGCCCAGGCCCTGCACTTCGAGGCTTTCGAGCCCGCTGAAGGTCGGCACCTGCTCGAGGCGGCCGGCGCGCAGCACCTCGGCGGTCCCGAAGTACTCGTTGATCAAGCCATCGGCCGAGAACACCAGCTGGTAGTCGAGCGGCGGCCTGGGATGCTGGGGCAGCCCGCCGCAGCGCAGATGGCAACTGGCCAGGTCCCCCAGCTCGAGAAGCGCATGGCTGACCAGCAGGTTGCCGAGCCCGGGCATCAGGCCGCAGTCGGGCAGCACGCTGAGTTCGGCCCCGTTCGGGTGCGCGGCCTGCAGGGCCGCTTGCTGCAAGGCCAGTTCGGTGTTGCCGCCGAGATCGAGCAGGTGCGTGCGCGCATCCAGGGCCGCGCGGGTGACCTCCAGGGCGAAGCGGTAGGGCAGGGCCGAAAGGCACACGTCGGCCGGCTGCATGGCCGCCGCGAGGGCCCGCGGATCGGCGGCGTCGAGCCGCAGGGGCAGCAGGCCGCCGAAACCGGTCAGGGCCGCGAGCCGCCGCGCCGCGGCTTGAAGGCGCGCGGGATCCGCATCCGCCAGGGTCAGGGCCTGGGCGCCGCCGTGCTCGATCAGGTCGTAGGCGGCGGCGGTGCCCTGCATGCCCGCGCCGAGGACCAGGTAGTGCGTCATGCCGAAGATGCTACGCAGGGCCGCGGCGATCCGCCGCCCGCGGGCCGCTTGCGGCCGGCGCCGGGGGGCGGTGCAATGCGCCCATGAGCGCGCGCCCGGCCTCCTCCGCCAACCCCGCCAGCGACCCCTCCACCCCGGTGCCCGCCGGCCAAGCGCCCCCGCTGACGCCCAGCGAGGCCCTGGCCCGCATCCGCGCCGCCGCGGAGGTGATCCGGCCCCATGCGCTGCGCACTCCGACGCTCTTCAGCCACGCCCTGTCCGAAGAGAGCGGCCGGCAGGTGTGGGTCAAGCTGGAGATGCTGCAGCGCACCGGCGCCTTCAAGGTCCGCGGGGCGCTCAACAAATTGGCCAACCTGAGCGCCGCCGAGCGGGCCCGGGGCGTGATCGCCGCCTCCGCCGGCAACCACGCCCAGGGCGTCGGCCTGGCGGCGCGGGTCTTCGGGGCCAAGGCCACGATCGTGATGCCGCTCAGCACGCCCACGATCAAGGTCGAGCGCACGCGCGCTTTCGGCGCCGAGATCGTGCTCTCCGGCGAGCACTACGACGCCGCCTACGATCACGCCCGCGGCCTGGCGGAAACGCGCGGCATGACCATGGTGCACCCCTTCGACGACCTCGACGTGATCGCCGGACAGGGCACCCTGGCGCTGGAGATCTTCGAAGACCTGCCCGAGCTCGACGCCCTGGTCGTGCCGGTGGGCGGCGGCGGCCTGATCGCCGGGGTGGCCTTGGCGGCGCGGGCCCTGCGGCCTGGGCTGCGGATCTACGGCGTGCAGGCGGAGGGCGCCGCGCCGATGGTGCGCTCCTTCGAAGCCGGCCATCCGGTGGCCGTCGAGCGCCCGGAAACCCTGGCGGACGGCATCCGCGTCGGGCGCGTGGGCCGGTTGACCTGGCCGCTGGTGCAGGCCTACGTCGACGGCCTGATCACGGTCAGCGAAGAGGAGCTGGCGGCCGCGATCGTGACCAGCCTCGAACAGCTCAAGGCGGTGGCCGAGGGCGCCGGCGCCGCGGCCCTGGCGGCGCTGCGCTCCGGGCGCCTGCCCGCAGCCGAGAAGGTTTGCGTGCTCTGCTGCGGAGCCAACATCGATTCGACCCTGCTGGCGCGGGTGATCGAAGCAGGGCTGGCCAATTCGGGGCGCGCCCACGCCGTGCGGCTGCGCACCAAGGACGTGCCGGGCACGCTGGTGCGCATCGCCGAGGTGCTGGCCGCCCAGGGCTGCAACATCCTCGACATCGACCACCATCGCCAGGGCTGGAAGGTGCCGGTCGGTTACGTCGAGGTCGAGATCCTGCTCGAAACGCGCCGCGCCGGCGAGGGCGCCGAGGTCGACCGGGCCCTGCGGGCCGCGGGCTTCGAAGTGCGCTGACGGGCTCAGAAAAAAAATCGACTCGGGCT
>JBIKLM010000085.1:0-12100 GCA_044359835.1 Planctomycetota bacterium | reverse complement strand
GACGGCGCCGCGGCGCTGCATCTGCCGCTGCGCCTGGGCGACCATGCCCTGGTGGACCCCTGGTTCTTGATCCTCTGGCCGCTGCTGCTGGCGGCGGCCCTGCTGCCGGGCCGCCCCGCCGGCGCGTGCGGCCCGGCCGGCCTGGCCGCAGGCTTGCCAAGGAGCCTCAAGCAGCGCCTGGGCTGGCTGCCGCGTGCGTGCGAGCTGGCTGGCCTGGCGCTGTGGATCTTCGCTCTGGCGCGGCCCGTGGCCACGGACCAGGTGCGCACGGATGTGTCCGAGGGCGTCGACATCCTGCTGGTGCTCGACCGCTCGGGCTCGATGACCCACCCGGACCTGGCCGAGGGCCGCACGCGCCTCGAGGTGGCCAAGGCCGTGGTCGAGGACTTCGCCCGCCGGCGCATGACCGATACGGTCGGCGCCAGCGACAACGTGGGCCTGCTGGTCTTCGCGCGGGTGCCGGAGCTGCTCTGCCCCTTCACGCTGGATTTCGGCGCGCTGCAAGGGTTCCTGTCCAGCGTCCAGCCGGCCCCCAGCCGCGCCGAGGACGGCACGGCGATCGGGGTGGCCTTGGCCAAGGGCGTGCGCGTGCTCTCCCGCAGCGAAGCCAAATCGCGGGTGGTGGTCCTGCTGACCGACGGGCTCAACACCGATCCCGAGCTCGAGCCGCTCGATGCGGCCGAGCTGGCGCGCCAGCGCGGCATCCGCGTCTACACGATCTTGGCGGGCAGGCTGCTCTACCAAGCGGGCCTGTTCAACGAGCTGGTGGCCACCGAGGAGGAGCTGGACTCGAGCGAGCTGGAGGCCATCGCCGAGCGCACCGGCGGCCGCTTCTATCGCGCCCGCGATGCGCGCCAGCTGGAGCAGATCTATGCCGAGATCGAGGCGCTCGAGCGCACGCCGCGCCGGGAGAACCGCGCCATCCACCTGACCGAGCTGTATCCGCCCTTCCTGCTGGCCGGGCTGCTGCTGTACGTCGCCGGCTTCCTGCTGGCCGGTACCTGGCAACGGAGGCTGCTGTGAGCGCGGCGCTCTGTTTGGCCCTCGCAGCGGGCGGCTCGGGGCTCGTCTTCCAGCGCCCCGAGCTCCTGCTGCTGCTGGCGCTGTGCCCGTTGCCTTGGATCCTAGGCTGGCGCCTCGGCCGCTGGCGGCGGCGTTGCCTGGCGGCCTTCCTGCATCCGGCGCGGCAGGCGGCCTTCGCCGCCGAGCACGACCCGCGCGCCTTCGCGCGGCGCCAGGCCCTGGCCGGGGCCGCGCTGGCCTTTGGCGCCCTGGCCCTGGCGCAGCCGACCTGGGGCAGTTACCCGCGCCGGATCCTGGCGCGCTCGATCGACCTGGTGGTGTGCCTCGACTGCTCGCGCTCGATGCTGGCCCGCGATGTCAAGCCCAGCCGCTTCGAGCGCATGCAGCGCGAGCTGCGCGGCCTGCTGGAGCGCCTGGAGGGCGATCGCATCGCGCTGCTGGCCTTCTCCGGGGACGTGCGCGAGGTGGCGCCGCTGACCCGCGATCGGGCCGTGCTGGGCGAGTTGCTGGACGAGCTCGACATGGCCGACAACCAGGTCGGCGGCACGGACCTGGGAGCGGCCCTCGAGCGCGCCCTGCGATTGTTCGACGGCCGCAGCGGAGCCCACGAAGCGGTGGTGCTGCTGACCGACGGCGGCGACCTGGGCGGGCGCGGCCTCGAGGTCGCGGCGGAGGCCAAGCGCCGCGGCATCCGGGTCTATGCGGTCGGCATCGGCAGCTCCCAGGGCGGCAAGATCCCGATCGAAACCGAGGACGGCGAGCGCTTCCTGCTGGGTCCCGACGGGCAGGAGGTGGTCACGCGCCTCGAGGAGCAGGGCCTGCTCGAGCTGGCCGCGCGCACGGATGGCGAATACACCTCGACCGAGCGCTCGCCCACGCCGCTGCTCGAGCTCTACGAGCAGCGCCTCGATCGCCTCGATCGACGGGACGTGGAGGGCGGGCTCGAGCGGGTGCCGATCCAGCGCGCCCAATGGCCCCTTGGGCTGGCGCTGCTGCTCGGGCTGCTGGCCCTGTGGGTTCCGCGCCGACGGAGCCCGGTCGCGGCCGCTCTGGACGCTTCGGCCGGCGCGTCCGCTGCCACAGCGGGGGAGGTGGGGCCGTGATCCGCCCGCGCGCTGCGTTCTTCCTGTGGCCCGCGCTCGCGGCCCGCACCGGGCGCCGCTGGCGGCTTGGCCCGGCCCTGGCGGCCGCGTGCTTCGCGTGCTTGTCCGGAGGCGGCCCCGCCGCGTTGGGAACGGCCCGAACCGCGCTGCCCGCGCTCGCGCCGGTTGCGCAGCAACCAGCCGCGCAGCAACCAGCCGCGCAGCAACCGGCCGCGCAGCAACCGGCCGCGCAGCAGCCGGCGGCGCTCCAGCCGGAGCCGCCGAAGCCCGCTGGGCCCGTGCCCGCCGCCGGCGCAGCCGTCGGACGGGCGGCGACTCCGCCGGCGTCCGGTGCCCTGCGCCAGAGCGCGCCCGGCACTAAGGCGCCGCCGCAGGCCCTGCGCGCGGCGGGAAGCCCTGCGGCCGCCGCGCCGGCGGCGGACGGGGCGCTGCTCGCGGCCGAGCGCGACCTGCTGCGCCGGGAGCTCGAGGGCCGGCCCCGTCCGCCGGCGGAGCAGAGCGCGGCCCGCGCCGCCGAGCAGATCCTGAGCCTGATCGAATCCGGCGCCCCGGCCCTGGCGGCTTTTCAGGCCCGCGCCTACCTAGGTCACGTGGAGGCCTTGCTGCCGAAGCCGGATCCCGCGGCGGATGCTGCGGCGCCCCCGGCGCCGCCCCCTGGCCCGTCCCCGACGGCGCCCGCTGCGGGCGCCGTCGCTCCCGCGCCGAGCACGGCTGCGAAGCCCTCCGAGGCCGTTCCGTCCGGCCCGGCCGCGCCCGCTGGCCAGGCAGCCACTCCGGCAGCCCCTCAGCCAGGCAGCAGCGGAGCCGGCGTGGCGCCCGCAGGCGCTGCTCCCTCCGGAGAGAGCCCGGAGGCCCCGGGCCTGCCGGAGCGCCCGCCAGCACTGGAACTCGCCGGCGCCGAGCGCGCGCTGCTCGAGCTGCTGCGCGCCGCCGCCCTGTGGGAGCGGCTAGAAGCGCGCTGGGAGCAGTCGGGATCCGGGGGCGGGCCGGGCGACGCCCTCGCCGCGGCCCTCGAAAGCGAGGCCGCCGCAGCGCTCGAAGCCGCCAGCCTCGCGGCCGGGACCGGCGCCCTGCGTCTGACGGCGCTCTACAACCTGGGCACTCTGCGGCTGCTCTCGGCGGAGCAGGCCTTTCTGACCCTGGCCGGCGAGCGGCTGCTGGCCGGCGACGCTGGCCCGGACACCGCCGCGCTGCGCGAGCGCTACGGGGCTGTCGCCGCGGCCCTGCGCACGGCCCGCGCGCCGCTGCTCACCCGCCTGGCCCTCGATTGGCGCGACCGCTCCCCGCGCGCCAACCTCGAGTGGCTGCAGCGCCGCTTGGAGGAGATCCAGCGCGCCCTCGACGAGCTCCCGCCCGAGCCGCCGCCCCAGCAGGAACCCCAGCCCTCGGACCAGCCGCCGCCGGAGTCCGAGCCGCCGCCGGAAGACCAGCCCGAGCAGCAGGGCGAGCAGGGCCAGCCCGAGCCCGAGGATGGCGAAGAAGACCGCTCCGGCGACTCCGGCCAGGAGCCCGCCGAACCGCCGCCCGCCGAGCAGGCGCCAGAGCAGCCGGAGCAGGGCTCCGAGTCCGAGCCCGCTGCCGAGGGCGAGCCGGAGCCCGAGCCGTCCGAACCGGCCGGTGAGACCGACGAGCAGAATTCCGACCCCGCCGGCGAGCTGGCCCCCGAGGCGCTCACGGAGACCGAGATCCAGCGCCTGCTGGATCGCCTCGAACAATACGAACGCCTGCGCGAGGAACTGCGCGCGCGGCGGCGCGCCCAGCGGCGCGGCGTCGAGCGCGATTGGTGAGCCCCGCCCCGAGAGCCCATGCACCCGATCCCTTTCCGCTCCGCGCTGTCGCTGCTCGTCTGGACGGCTTTGGCGCTGTGCGCCGCGGCGCAGACCCGCGTGCAGAGCGCGCTGCAGCCGGGCGTGCTCAAGCTCGGGCAGCCGGGCACCTGGACCATCACGGTGGAGGCCGATGGGGAGGCCGAGCTGCTGCCGCCCGAGCCCGTCGACGGGCTGCGCTTCGGCCCGCCCTCCGCGCCCAGCCTGCTGCAGAGCCTGGTGCAGAGCGGCCGGCAGCGCACGCTGCGCATCGAGACCTCCTGGCGCATCCCGGTGGTGGCCGAACGCGCGGGAGAATTCACCCTGCCGGCCCCGCGCGTGCGCCTCAACGGACAGGAGGCGCGCGGCGAGCCGCGCAGCTTCGAGGCCCTGGCCGATCTGGCCGGCGCCGAGCTGGGCCTGTTCCGCATCGAGGGCGCGCCGGCGCGGCTGGTCGAGGGCCAGCCGGTGGTCCTGCAGCTGATCTTCGGCTGGCGCGCCGCCGCCGGGCGCTCGTTCAACCACGCGGCCCTGTTCCTGCCCTGGTGGCGCGCGCTGCCCGGCGCGTTCCTGGAGCTGGCCGAGGTCGATGCCAGCCGCGATCGCGTCGACATCCTGGTCAATCGCAACCAGCGGGTGACGGTCGAACGCCTTTCCGATTATCGCCACGCCGGCGAGCTGTATCTGGCTTTCCGCCTGCCGCTCTTGCTGACCCCGACCCGCCCGGGAACCCTCGAGCTGTCCGGCAGTTTCCTGGAATTCGGCGAGGTCGTGCAGGAGCGCACCTTCTTCGGCAACAGCACCGGCCGCTTGACGCAGGCGCTCTACGCCCCGGCGGAGGCGCTCGCGATCGAGGTGGGCCCCCTGCCCCGCGAGGGCCAGCCGCTCGACTTCGGCGGCGCCATCGGCAGCTTCACGATCGAGGCCAGCGCCAGCCCGCGCGAGCTCAAGGTGGGCGACACGCTCAAGCTGGTGGTCGAGATCCGCGGCCAGGGCAACCTGCCCTTCTTCGCCGTGCCCGAGCCGGACATCGAGGGCGCCTTCCGCGGTTTCCAGTATTTCGGCTTCGAGGAGGACAAACGCCTCGACCGCCGGCGCATCGAGTTCGACCTGGTGCCCATGGACACGCGCCTCAGCGAGGTGCCGCCCTTCTCGCTGCCGGTCTTCGATCCCGAATCCTGGAGCTACACGCGCGTCTCGAGCCCGGCGCTGCCGATCGCGGTGCGCCCCCTGGCCACGGCCGCGCCCCTCGCCGGTGCCGCGGAGACGCCGCGCTTCGCCGACGACCTGGTCGACATCGCGCCGCGCGCCCTGCTGCCCAGCGGCGGCGCGGCCCACGCCCCCGACCTGGGCCTCTTGGCCAGCGTGGCCGGCGGTCTGGCCGTGGGCTGGCTGGCGCTGCGCTCGGCGGTGCGCCTGGGCGGCCGCGAGCCGGGCGGCGCCCGCGAGCGACAGCGGCGCCGGGCCCTCTCGGACCTGCAGCGCGCCCTGGCCACCAGCCTCGACGCCGAGGGCGACCTGGCCGCCTGGGCCAGCTTCCTCGCGCGGCGCTCTGGCGAGACCCCGGCGGCCTGGATCGGGCGGGACCTCGAGCGCTGGAGCGCCGAGCGCGAGGCCGGCGGCGCGCCGCCCCTGTCGCGCGCGTCGCTGGAATCCCTGCGCCGCATCGCGCGCGGGCTCGAGTCGGCCAGCTATGGCCGGGGCGCCAAGCGCCTCTCCCGCGCCGACCTGTTGGCCACGGCGCGCGAGCTGCTGGAGGACGGACTATGAGCGCGATGCCTCTCCGGCAACCGAGCCCGGGCCCGTCCCGTGGCGCCGTTCTCCCGCGCGCGGCCTGCGGCGGCGCTTCCGCCGTGGGTTGCCCTCGAAGGCGCGCGATCGGAGGCGCCCGGGCCTGGGCGCTCGGAGCGCTCGCCTGGGCCCTGATGGGCGTGAGCACCGCCCGCGCCGAGCCGTCCCAGCTTGGACCGACCCCGGCCGATGGCCAAGGCCAGGCCGCAGCCCCCGCAGCCCCCGCAGCCCCCAGCGCGCGCGCCCTGCGCGCCGCGGAGCACGACGCGCGGGCCAAGCTGCTCGAGGACCGCTTCCAAGCGGGCGTGTCGGCCTACCGGGCCGGCGATCACGGCGAGGCACGCCGCATCTGGTCCGACCTTCTGGCCAGCGATCCGCCGACGCTGCCTCCGGGCCACGGGCAGCCCCTCGATTTCGACGTCAGCCGGCTGCTCTACAACCTGGGCAACGCCAGCCTGCGCTGCGGACAGCCCCTCGAAGCCCTGGGCGCCTACAGCGCCGCGCTGCGCCTGCGCCCCCGCGATCCGGACGTGTTGGCCAACCTGGTCCGCGCGCGGGCCGCCGCCGGGCTGCCCGAAGCGCCCGCGCCCCGGCTGGCCCAGCAGCTGACCGATCGGCTGTCCTGGTCGACGCCCGCCGAGCGGCGCTGGCTGGCCCTGTTCGGGCTGATGCCCCTCGCTGTGGCCCTGCTTTTCGAGGCCCTGGCCGGCGGCCGGCAAGCCCGCCGGGCCCTGGTCCTGTGCCTGCTGCTGGCGATTGGTGCGGCCGCGCCGCTCGGCTACGAGCTCCTGGGCCCGACCCCGCCGCAGGCGCTGGTGGTGGTGCCGGGCGGGGCGCCGCTCTTTTCCGAGCCGCGCCTCGATGCCCGCCAGGTGGGGCTGGCGCCGGCCGGCGAGGCGCTGCGCGAGCTCGACCGCCTGCCGGGCTGGCGGCGCATCGAGGATTCGAGCGGGCTCGCCGCCTGGACGCCCGCGGACGGCCTGTTCCGCCTGGCGCCGCCCTTCGGGAAGCGCCTTCGGCCTTGATCGCCGCCCCTGTCGGGCTGGGAAAGACGCATCGACTCGGGCTGCGCCCGAGAAGTCAGACCCGCCGGTCCACGGGGCTGCGGGCCGCCATCCGGCGGCCGCGGAGGCTGGGATCGCCGCCGCGCGCCGATTGTTTCCCAGCCCCTGAGGGCCCATCATGGCGCCCCCCGTGGGAGTGGATCGGTGCTGGTGTGCCGCCCGGTCTTCAAAGCCGGTTGGGTTCCGTGAACAGCGGGACCGGTGGGTTCGATTCCCATGCACTCCCGCCACGGGGTTCTCCCGGGGATTCCCACGGCTCGGCTTCGCCCGCGCCGGGCAGGCAGCCGATGGGGGAGGGCCGCCCGGCTAGCATGCCGGCGCCCCTGCAAAGCGCCCCGTGAGCGAGATCCCCGCCTACACGATCCGCACCTACCAGCCCGGCGACGAAGCGCGCATCCTGGAGGCCTTCAACCGCTGCTTCGCGGCGGTCGATCCGACCTTCACGCCGCGCACGCTGCAGGCCTGGCGCTGGCAGTACCTCGAGAACCCGGCCGGGCATCGCATCTACCTGGCGGTGACCGAGGACGGCGCGGTGATCAGCCAGTACGCCGGCATCCCGCAGCGCATGCGCCTCGACGGCGCGCCCGCGATCTTCACCCAGGCGGTCGATTCGATGACCGACCCGCGCTTTCGGCGCGGCCTCAAGAAGCCGGGCTTCTTCGTGCTGACGGGCTATCCCTTCGCCGAGAACTTCGGCGGCCCGCCGCCCGAGCGCGATCCGGTCATGTGGGGGCTTCCGGTGCCGCCCGCCTGGCGCATCGGCAAGGCCTATCTGCAATACCAGCTGATCCGCAACGTCAACCAGCTGGTGCTCGAGCTGCCCGCCGAGCCGCGGCGTCTGGCCGAGGGCGGCGCGCTCTCGATCGACGGCGGCGCGGCGCGGGACGGCCTGCCCGCCGGGCTCGCGGGCCTGTTCGAGCGCTTCGCCGCGGGCCGCTTGGCGGTCGGTCTGCGCGATCAGGCCTATCTCGAGTGGCGCTATCGCCGCAAACCGGCCCACGAGTACCGCTTCCTGTGCGCGCGGCGCGCGGGCGAGCTGGTCGGCGCGCTGATCTGGCGCGCTGGGCATTTCGACCTGCAGCACGCCGCCAACATCGCCGAATTCCTGGTGGCCCCCGGCGATCTGGAGGTTGGCGACGCGCTGCTCCTCGAGCTGGCCTGCGAAGCCCGAGACCTGGGCCTGCCGCGGCTGCAAGCCCTGTTCCCGGACACCACGCCCGAGTGGCTGGCCTTCCAACAGCGCGGCTTCCTGGTGGCGCCGACGCGCTACTTCCTGGTGGGCCGCGAGTACCAGAAGCGCTACGAGATGCGCTGGCTCTACCAGCACTGGTACTATTCCCTGGGCGATACGGATCTGATCTGAGGCCGCTGCCATGACCCGCATCGAGCGATCGGAGTCCGTCCAGGGCGACTACGAGGTACGCGAATTCCGCCCCGGCGACGAGACCAGCCTGCTGGAGACGTTCAACGCGGTCTTCGCCGCGGAGAACCCCGGTTTCGTGCCGCGCAGCCTGGAGGAGTGGCGCTGGAGCGCGCTCCAGAACCCGGCCGGTTTTCGCATCTATCTGGGTCTCCACGGCGGCCAGGTGGTGTCCCAGTACGCCGCCTGGCCCATGCGCGTGTGGTGGGACGGGGGCGTGCGCCATTGCGCCCAGATCGTCGATTCGATGGTCCATCCGGCGCACCGCGGCGGGCTCAAGCGCCCCGGCCTGTTCGTGCGCACAGCCTGGCCGTTCTTCGACGCCTACGGCGGCCCCGACAAGGATCTCGTGCACTACGGGATGCCGATCGATACGGCCTGGCGCATCGGCCGGACCTTCCTCGAGTACGAAGCCCTGCGCACCCACGGCCTGCTGGGGCGCCCGGTGGGCCAGCGCCCGGCGCGCGCCGATCTGCCGCGCTTCGCCCCCGGAGCGCCCTGCACCCCGGGGCTCGAGGAACTCGAGCGTTTCGACGAGCAGGTGCACTGGCTGTATCAGCGCTGCGTGGGCTCCTGGGGCCTCTCCACGATCCGCGACACGCTGTTCATGAACTGGCGCTACGTGGACCGCCCGGGGGTGCGCTATCGGCGCCTGGCTTTCCGCGACCAGGACGGCATCGTGCGCGGGCTGCTCGTGCTGCGCCACATGGATTGGATCCTGCCCAACCTGATGGTGATCGCGGATTGTTTGGTGCCGCCGGGCGAGCCCGAGGTCCTGTCGCTCTTGGTCGCGGGGGCCGAGGCCCTGGCGCACCGCGCGGGCGCCAGCGCGCTGGTCGGGCTGCTGCCTGAATGGTCGCCCTGGTTCCCTTGGTTCCAGCGCCAGGGGTTCCTGGTGCACCCCTCGGACTACTTCATGGTCGTGCGCTCGTTCCATCCGCGCATCGACAGCCTGTGGCTGCGCGACGCCTGGTGGTACCAGCTGGGCGACACGGACCTGGTTTGACGGGCTGAGGAGCATCGCTCGCGGGCCGCGCCCGAGCCGTGGCCGCCGCCCGCCCGATGCCCTTGGCCCGCCGCCCGGCATGCCCACGGCGGTCCCGGGAGTCTGGCGGGCGGGCGGCGTGCCGAGCGCGACCGCAGGGGCGCGCTCCAGGGTGTTGCGGGCGGCCCTGCCGGGGCCCAGGGCCCGCGGTCCCCTGGGGTCGAGTCCGGTTCTGTTCGAGCCCCGACCCGCGGGCAGCTCTGCCGAGAGCCCCGAGCTCGGGGCCCTTCAAGCCGGGACGCTGCGCGCGGGCCGCAATGCCAACGCGGGGGGCGGGGGATCGGGCTCCCCTGGCCTACAATCCCGCGCCGCAGGCCGCTCCACCGCGCGTCTCGAGTCCCATGCAATCGCCTCTCCCCGCCAAAACCCTGCTGCGGGCCTGCTTGCTGGCCCTGGTGGCGCTGACTGTTTGGATGCCACAGCCGGGCGCCCTGGCCTGGATCGCCCCGCAGAGCGGCGGCCCGGTGGTGGTCGAGATCGGGGAGCAGCTGTCGGCCGGCAGTCTGAGCCTGGTGCGCCGTGGCATCGCCAGGGCCCGCTCCAGCGCAGGCACCTTGGTGCTGCAGCTCGACACGCCCGGCGGCAGCGTGGATCTGATGTCGAAGCTCGCCCGCGCCATCGATCGGGCGCGCAGCGAGGAGCTGCGCGTCGTGGCGCTGGTCGACAAACACGCCCTGTCCGCCGGAGCCTACCTGGCCCTGACCTGCGATTCGATCTACATGACCCCGGGATCGACGATCGGCGCCGCCATGCCGATCCAGTCCGGGGGTCTGGCGCTGCCCGGGGCGGTCAGCGAGAAGTTCCTCTCGGCCTTTCGCGCCGATTTCCGCTCCTGGGCCGAAAGCCACGGCCGCAGCGGGCTCCTGGCGGAGGCCATGGTCGATCCCGCGGTCGAAGTGATCCTGATCGAAGAGAACGGGCTCGAGCGCCTGGTCAGCGGCGGCGAGTGGGACCAGCTGGCCGCCAGCGGCGCTGCGGTCACCCGCAAGGCCACGATCAGCGCCGCGGGCAGCCTGCTGACCCTGACGGCCGAGGAGGCCGTGCGGCACGGCATGGCCGACGGCCTGTGCCGCGACCTGCCTGACCTGATCGCCGGCAAGCTGTTCATGGACGTGGCGACCGCCGAATACGTGCGCGAAACCGGCGCCGAGCAGCTGGCCTCCGTGCTCGGAGGCGCCGCGCCGCTGCTGATCCTGCTCGGGGTGCTGTTCCTGTATCTCGAGATGCAGACCCCGGGTTTCGGCCTGTTCGGGGGCCTCGGGCTCTTGTGCTTCGCGCTGATGCTGTTCGGCGGCTATCTGGCGGGGCTGGCGGGCTTCGAGCACTTCGTTCTGATCGGCCTGGGCCTGGCGCTGGTGCTGGTGGAGATCTTTCTGATCCCGGGCACCTTGATCGCGGGCCTCGCCGGTCTCGTGTGCGTCGTGCTCGGACTGATCTGGAGCCAGCTCGGACCCGCGCTGCCGCTCTCCTCCGCGCTCGACCGCCACCTGCTGTTGGCCGCCTTCAACACCACCGTGCTGTGGTCCGCGGGCGGCCTCTTGGGCGCCGCGCTCGCCACCCGGCTCCTGCCGCACACGCCGCTCGGACGGCGCATCCTGCTGGCCCCCGCCGATTCCCGCGGCACCCACGGGGCCGCGCTGCCCGACGCGGCCCCCGACCGCGGATCCGAGGCCCTGATCGGCGCCCTGGGGGTGACCCTGACGCCCATGCGGCCCGTGGGCAAAATCGAACTGCTCCTCGAGCCCGGCGTCGAGTACGAGGGCTCCGCGGTCGGCCCGGCCCTCGAGCGGGGGGTGCGCGTGCGCGTGATCGAGCGCTCCACCGGTCGCTTGATGGTGGAGGCCGTCCCGGAGGGCGGCGCCGCCTCGGTCTGAGGCTCCCGAGACCCCTGGCCCGCGCCGTTGGACCGCGGGGGCCCCAGCCGCGGCGGGCCTCGCCCCGGCAGCGCCTGTGGCCCGATCGGGGGCGGCAGGGCCAGCGGCGCTGCGGAGATGCGGCGCTGCGGTACAGGTGTGCGCTGCCTTGACCGGGGCAAGCCGCAACGGAACCGGTGCCGGGGGCCCTGGAAGCGGATGCCCTGGCTGGCGGGCGCGGCCCGGTGTGCTACAAGGCCTCGCATGGTCGTTGCGCCCCTCGCCCTCAGGGGATCCAAACTGGCCGCGTCCGCCCCGTTGCCATGACCTGGGCCTTCGGACTGGCCGGACTGGCCCTGTTCCTGTTCTTGATCGAAATCTTCGTGCCCAGCCACGGCGCGTTGAGCGTGATCGCATTCGCGGCCCTGGCCGGCGGGGTCTACGAGGCCTATCAGGTTTCGATCGGCTTCGGCAGCGCCTTCCTGCTGGGCGTCAGCCTGGCCATGCCGCCCTTGGTCATGGTCGGTTTCCGCGTCTTCCCGCGCACCTGGGCCGGCCGGCTGCTGATCAACCGCGGGCTTTCGTTCGAATCCCGGCCGGCCACGGACGAACGGGACCTGGGCCTGGTCGGCACGACCGGCTCGGTCCTGACGCCCCTGCGCCCCGCGGGCCACGCCCTGCTCGACGGGCGGCGCGTGGACGTGCTGACCCGCGGCGAGAGCCTCGAGGTCGGCGCTCCTGTGCGCGTGATCGAGGTGCTCGGCAACCGGGTGGTGGTCGCCCGCGCCGACGCCCCGGCCCCGAGCGCCCCGCCCGAAGCTCCGCGAGCGCCCTGATCCGCGCTCCAGCGCCCGGCCTGCGCAGCGCTGTCCCGCGCGGCCGCCCCGGCTCCGCCCGGCCCGGGCCAAACCCCTGAAACACCCGGCCGCCCCCCGGCGGCCCGCGATCCCGATCGTCCGATCCGCGCCGTGCCCGACTGCGACCCAGACCGGCCCA
>JBIKLM010000467.1:0-3382 GCA_044359835.1 Planctomycetota bacterium | reverse complement strand
TGACCGACAACCAAGGTTTCCTGCTGGGCCTGACCAACGGCCTGCGGATCACGCTGGGCGCCTACACCGGCCCGATCCCGGGGGTGACGCAGGTTCCCGGTTTGGTGGTGATCCAGCCGGGCACGTTCCAGATGGGGTCGGACGCTACGGGCACGGTTCCCTATTTTTCGGGGAGCGATGAGAAGCCGGTGCATCCGGTGACGATCTCGAAGCCATTCTGGATGGGCGTCACCGAGGTGACTCAGGCCCAGTACCAAGCGCTGATGGGCGCGAATCCGTCGCTCTTTTTTGGTCCCGACCTCCCGGTCGAACGGGTGAACTGGGGGCAGGCGCGCGCCTACTGCTCCGCCTTGACGCTGCAACAAGCGGCCCTGGGAAACGTGACCCCAGGATACGAGTATCGGCTGCCGACCGAAGCCGAATGGGAGTACGCCTGCCGGGCCGGGACAACCACCGAATTCAATGTCGGGGAGGGCTTGTTCTGCAACCAGGCTCGGTTCGCCTTCTCGTACCACTCCGATTCCAGCTGCCTCACCGGCGGCACCACGACCCCGGTCGCGAGCTATGCGCCGAATGCCTGGGGGCTCTACGACATGCACGGCAACGTGATGGAGTGGTGCCTCGACTCGAATTCGCTCTATACGGCGGGTGCGGTGACGGACCCGTTCGTCACCGGCGGCATGAGCCGGATCATGCGCGGCGGCGGCTACTCCTCGATTTCGCCCTTCTGCCGTTCAGCGACCCGGCCCTCCAGATTGGGCACCTACAACAGCCAGGACCTAGGATTCCGGGTGGTCTTGGCCCCGATCCTGGTGCCCTGAGCACACGGAAGGCGGCGTGGGGCCGGTGCGAGCGCTCGTGCAGGCCCCCGCCAGCGCAGCGGGCGAGGGGCAAGCCGGGGGCGGGGGAGTGGGGCAGGGCACCGAGGGGCGGACGGCTTGGGCGCGTCAGAGCCCAAGCCGCAGCACCGGCGAGGCCTGGCTGGGTCATGCTCCGCCTGCGGTCTCCGTGACCCCCTGGGCCAGGGAGGCTATAATCCTGTCAATCTGGGCCTGCGGACGGCCCATCGCATCTCTGGTCCGGGCCTCGCCCGGTTCTTTTCCATCGCCTCCATGCATTCCAAGATCAACTTCCCGTGGTGCTTTGCTCTGGCCCTGGGCGTGCTCTCTGCCCGTGCTGCTGCGCAAGTCACGTTCTACGGCAGCGGCATCAACCCCGCCGGCAGCCTGGAGCTGACCGCCGGCAGCCCGCTGATCGGCACCAGCTTCCAGCTCAGCGTGCGCAACACGGCGGTGGCGAATCCGCTGCCTGGACAGGCCTTTTTGTCCCTCTCCACGCAGCCGGCACCTGGATTTCCTGGCGGCCTACCGCTGCCCGGACTGGGCCTGGCGTCGCCGGGCGCCATCGGCGAGCTGCTGATCGACGTCCTTGCCCCCAACCCATTCTTGAGCCTGGGCCCCACGGCCTACCTCGGCGGCGCCGCGCCCGGCGCGAGCTTCGATCTCAACGTCCCGTTCAATCCGGCCCTGATCGGCCTCGACCTGTTCGCCCAGGGCTTGCTGACGACTCCGTCCCAGGGCTTCTCGCTGGGGCTCACCAGCGGCCTCAAGGTCACCCTGGGCGCACCCAGCGGCCCGATCCCCGGGGTGACCCAGATCGCCGGCCTGGCGGTCATCCAGGCGGGTTCGTTCCAGATGGGTTCGAACGAGCTCTTCAACTTCCCTTACTTCGGGCAACCCGAGGAAAAGCCGGTGCGCACGGTGGTCATCTCGAAGCCCTTCTGGATGGGCATCACCGAGGTGAGCCAGGCCCAGTACCAGACGCTGATGGGGACGAATCCGTCGGTATTCGTCGGGCCCAACAACCCCGTCGAGCGGGTGACCTGGTTCGATGCCCTGGCGTACTGCGCAGCCTTGACCGCGCAGCAGTCGGCCCTCGGCAACGTACCCGCTGGCTACCACTACCGGCTTCCCACGGAAGCCGAGTGGGAATACGCCTGCCGCGCCGGGACGACCACGGAGTTCAACGTCGGAGTCGCCCTGCTCTGCAGCCAGGCGAACTTTTGGGTCTCGAATGTCCCGTTCGCCCTTTGCGTAGCGGGAGCGCCAAAGCCTGCGCCCGTCAGCAGCTACCCTCCGAACAGCTGGGGACTGTACGACATGCATGGCAACGTGTCGGAGTGGTGCCTTGACGTCTACGGGAGCTACCCTGCGATCGCACCTGCCGATCCTTTCGTCGCCTCGGGTGGCCCATACCGGGTCCTCCGCGGCGGCAGCTGGGACGCCTACTCCTACAACTGCCGCTCCGCGGCCCGGCGCCGCGACACCCCCGGCAGCTTGGGCAGCCTCCTCGGGTTCCGGGTGGTCCTGGCCCCGGTTCTGATTCCCTGAGTAAGACCTAGCGCAGCGGGGCCAAAGGCGCAGGCACGGAGGCGATCCGCAGCGGAGCCGAAGATGCCGTAGCCGCTGGCCCCGGATCGCGGCCGGGGCCCGCAGGTCGTCGCGCGCGGCGGGAGTCCAGAATTCTGCTCTGGCCCCGCCGGCGGGCTGGGCAGCGGTTAGACCGATCGGGGCGAGCGGGTGGCAACCCAAGCGGGGCGATCGAGAGCCCGCGGATGATGATTTCTTGTCGCCCGGCGGCTGGCTGCAGGGAATGCGCGGGGGGGAGCACGGGTGCCCCTCGATTGCCATGCCGTACCCTTTGCTCGACCCGTCCGGATACCTGTCCAGGTTCGGCAGCGGCGGTTAGGATCGAGCGCGAGCGAACCGTCCTGCGGATGTTCTCTGCTTCGCCTTGGCTCCACCCCTAGCTCCAGCCCCAGCAACTCGCGCCCATGCAGCTTCGCCTCCGCCTCGCCCGGATCCTCGCTCTGGCCCTTGGCTTCGCCGGTGTCTCACTCTCCGCTTCCGCCCAAGTCACCCCCTACGGCAGCGGCATCAACCCGGCGGGCAGCCTGGAGCTGACCTCCGGCAGCCCGCTGATCGGCACCAGCTTCCAGCTCAGCGTGCGCAACACCGCGGCTTCGAACCCGTTGCCCGGCCTCGCTTACCTGTATCTCGCAAACCGACCCGCCCAGGGGTTCCCCGGGGGCCTGGTGCTGCCAGGCCTTGGGCTTGGTTTCCCCGGCAGGCCAGGGGAGCTCCTGCTCGACGTGCTGCCGCCGAATCCGTTCCTGACCCTCGGTCCGATCCTCTATTTGGGCGGCACATCGACCGGGGCCAACTTCTCCCTGAGCGTGCCCTCGAACCCGGCCCTGGTCGGCGTCGACGTCTATGCCCAGGGTCTGCTGGTGACCGACAACCAAGGCTTTTGGCTGGGCCTGACCAACGCGCTGCAGATCCCCCTGGGCGCACCGACGGTCCCGATCCCCGGTGTGACGCCG
>JBIKLM010000466.1:0-3388 GCA_044359835.1 Planctomycetota bacterium | reverse complement strand
GGTTTTGCTGCAAGCCGAGCCGGGCCTGCGCGACCCCGATCGGGTTCGCCGGCCCGCCCGGCCCGGGGGTCTGGCGACGTCGACGCGATGGAACCCCGCTGGTCTCCTGCCCGGCGGCTCGCTGTGCGAAGCGGGCGCGGGGCGCGCCAGCGGCGGCGGCAGCCTAAGCTCTGGGCCCCATGCAGGCCCCCGATCCCGAGCTGCCCGCGATCGTCCGGCGGGTCGTTGGCCGGCTGCTGGCCGGCGGCCCCGACGAGGCGCCGCGCCTGCCGGGGGTCTTCGTGGAGCGCGGCGACCTGCGGCCCGGCTCCGACGCGGCAGCCCCGCAATGCAAATCGTCCGCCGGGAACGAGGCCCCCGCCGGCCGGCCCGGTCTGGTCATCGCGGTGGGCAGCGACCACGGCGGCTACGAGGCCAAGCAGCGCGTGCTGACCTGGCTGCGCGAGGCCGGGCACCGCCCGCTCGACCTCGGCACGCACGACCAGCGCCCCTGCGACTATCCGGACTTCGCCCTGGCCGTGGCCCTGGCGGTGAGCGAGGGGCGCGCCCGTTTCGGCGTCTGCCTGGATGGCGCCGGGATCGGTTCCGCCATGGCCGCCAACAAGGTGCCGGGCATCCGCGCCGCCAACGGCACCAGCGCCGCGCACGCGCGCAACGCCCGCGAGCACAACTACGCCAACGTGCTGACCCTGGGCGCGCGCTTGCTGGAGCCCGGCGATCTGCGCGAGATCCTGCTGGCCTTCCTGAGCACGCCGGAGGGCGAAGCCCGCCACGGCGCGCGCGTGGCCAAGATCGATGCGATCGAACGGCGCTTCGCGCGGCCTGCCGAGGCCGCTGGACTGACCTCCCCCCGAGCCCCCTGAGCGGCGCCCCGCTGACCATGGCCGCACCCTCGATCTCCCCCGCCGAACTGGAACGACTGCTGCTCGAGATCGGTCGCCAGATCCTCGAACACGGCGTCCTGCCGGGACCCGGCGAAGCCTGGGCCTGCAGCGACCTGTCGCTGCGCCTGTGCCCCGATGCCGTCGGCCGCGTGATCGAAGCGGGGGCCTGCCGCCTCGGCATGGCGCCCAGCCAAGCGGGCGACCATCGCGGCCTGGCCGGCTACATCGACCACACCCTGCTCAAGCCCGACGCAACCCTGACCCAGGTCGATCGCCTGTGCCGCGAAGCCGCCGAACACCGCTTCGCCAGCGTGTGCGTCAACGGCCTGCATGTGCGACGCTGCGCGCGCCTGCTGGAGGGCAGCGGCGTGGCGGTCTGCACCGTGGTGGGTTTCCCCCTGGGGGCCATGGCGCCCGAGGTCAAGGCCTACGAGGCTCGCCGCGCCATCGAGGACGGGGCCTGCGAAGTCGACATGGTGCTCTCGATCGGAGCGCTCAAGTCGGGTGAGGACCGCTTCGCGGAAGAGGACATCCGCACGGTGGCGGAGGTCTGCCATCCGCTGGGCGCCAAGCTCAAGGTGATCCTCGAGACCTGCCTGCTCAGCGACGACGAAAAGGTGCGCGCCTGCCTGGCAGCCAAGGCGGCCGGCGCCGATTTCGTGAAGACCTCCACAGGTTTCTCGACCGGCGGCGCGACCCCCGCCGACGTGGCCCTGATGCGGCGCACGGTCGGTCCGGTGATGGGCGTCAAGGCCAGCGGCGGCGTGCGGGACAGCCAGGGCGCGGCGGCCCTGATCGCCGCCGGCGCCACGCGCCTGGGTGCTTCCGCATCGGTCGCGATCGTCAAGGGCCAGAGCGGCAGCGGCAGCTATTGAGGACCGGCCGGCTCGAGCCGCGCCCGCAGCAGCGGACCGGCGGCCGGTCGCGCTCGGATGGCCGAGGACCGGCGGGGGCGCGGCGCGCGCGCGGCCTCACCAGGCCAACTGGACGTTCAAGCCGAGCACCAGGCCCGCTTCGGCGCCCAGGCGCTCGACCTCCTGATCCTGGGCGTCGAAGAACTCGAGCCGCCGCCAGGGGGTGAATCCGGCGAACAGGCGCGCGTTGCTGCTGCTGAGCCAGCCCACGTCCAGACCCGGATTCCAATCGAGGCCCAGGCTGACCAGCAGCTCGCGATCCTCGAAGATGCCGCCGGGCAGCGGCCCCACGTCGTCCAGGCGATGGTCGCGGGCGCGGAACATGGCCCGCGTGAAGACCCGCGTCTCGGCCGAGAGCTCGCGGGTCAGCTCGAGTCCGGGGCCCACCGTGCGCAGGCGCGTGCGCGGATCGATGCGCCAATCGACGCCGATCACCGGCACGATCAAGAGCTCGCCGTTGAGCTCGGTCTGCACCAGGGCACCCAGGTTCCAGGCCAGACTCGGGTTGGCGGGGATGCTGAGCGCCCCGATCAGCGAATAGACCAGGGAATCGCCGATCTCCGTGTCCTTCTCCATGCCCGAGGCGACCCCGAAGCGTGCGAAGTAGCCCCACTCGTCGCGTGGCAGGTTGATGCGCGAGACGCCGAGCTCGTTGCGGAACAGGGACTCCACGGGCTCGGTCGAGCCGGGCACCACCGCGCCGGCGTCGCGGAACGAATAGGTCGAGAATTCGTAGCCGTAGTCGACGCGCCAGAGCCGCCCGGGTCCCTCTGCCTTGGTGGCATTGACGCCGAATCCGAGCCGGCGCGTGTCCAGGCGGCCGCTGATGCCGTCCAAGCCGGCTTTGGTGTACTGCTGCCCGTTGACCTCCCCGGCCCAGCGCCAGCCCCCGGAACGATCGGGCGGCAAGGCGCCGAGCGGCTCGGGCAGGCGCCGCTCGAGGTTCTCGCGCGCCTTCTGGTCGGTGGCCTGCTTGTCGGCCGGGTCCCGGTCGGCGCGCAGCTCGTCCAGCAGGGTCTCGAGGGCCTGCGGGTCCTTGGGCTGGTCCTTGGGGTCGCCGAGGGGCTTGATCTGGCCGGCTGCATCCTGCGCCCACGCGGCGCCGGGCCAGCCCAGCAGCAGCACGGGGAGCGGCGCGATGAGGCGCAGGGCGACGGGGCGAAGGCCCATGGGACGCCCAAGGTAAGCGCGGGCGGGGCCGGAGGCGAGGCCCGGCGGCAGCGGACACGCGGCCTGGGATCGCCGCGGCTCACCGGCCGGGGAAATAGGGCCGAACGAAACGACCTGCGGATGCGCGGCGAGCGCTGGGCAGCGACCGAGCCCGGTCCCCGGCTCACGCCCGGGGCCCTCGGGCTCGGACCGCGGCGAGGCCCGCGGCGCCCTCAGCCGAGGCCCGCCAAGAGCGGGACAGCGGCCTCGAGCAGCCGCGCGAAGCGTTCGGCGGTGCGCTTGCCGACCTCGACCACCTCGGCGTGGGAGAGCGCCTCGGCGGACAGGCCGGCGGCTTTGTTGGTGATGCAGGACAGGCCCACCACGCGCAGGCCCTCCGCGGAGCCGACCTGGGCCTCGAGCGCCGTGCTCATGCCGACG
>JBIKLM010000084.1:0-12183 GCA_044359835.1 Planctomycetota bacterium | reverse complement strand
CGCGGGCGCGCCAGCGCACGTCCGCGCCGGCCAGGGCCTCGCCGACGCGGGCGAATTGGGCATCGTCGAGCTCGCTGGTCAAGACCTCCCAGTCCGGGGTGCTCGACAGGTACAGCCCGGCTCCCAGCACGGCGGCCAAGAGCAGCGCCACGGCCGCGCCCGCCAGCTTGGCGAACAGGCTGGCGCTCTTGAGCTTTTGAAACAGGGGGGCGAGGAGTTCCATGGAGCCCAGGGCCTCAGACGGTCATGCGCATGACCTCGCGATAGGCATCGACCAGGCGGTCGCGGATCGCGAGGGTGTAGTTGAAGGTGATGCGTGCGCGCTGCAGGCGCACGGCCAGCTCGGTCGGGCCGCTGATCTGGCCCGAGACCAGGTCGAGCGGCAGGCGCTCGGCCGAGCGCAGCTCGCGATCGACGGATCCGAGCGCCCCGAGCGGCGAACCCTCCTGGCTGGCCTCGGCCGCCGTGCCCGCCGCGGGTGTCCGCTGCCGGCCGGATTCGAGCTGGCCGAGGCGCGCTTCGAAGGCCTCGTCGAGCAGGCCGTCGAGCGGCGATCCGCCCCCGGAGTGGCCCTGCTCGAGGCGCCGACGCGCGGCTTCCAAGGCGCCTTGCAGCGCGCTGGTGTCGGAGCCGATCGGGCGGGTCATGGCGGGGCGGGGAAGGCGGGGAGCGGGACGGACGGGGCGGGCGCCGGCGCGGTCCGCGCGCGGCGGGCCGGGGAGCGGATCCGCGGCGCTGGGCTCTGGCGTGGGGCCGGGGCCCGGCCCCGCGTTGGGCGGAGGGCGGGCCGAGGGCCTGCGGACCGGCCGGGGGTGCGGCCCGGGCGCAGCCTGGGGCGCTCGTGCTTCGGCCGATCAGGAGCGCGCGAACTCGAGCGCGCGCTGGGCCAGGCGCACGAAGCCCTCCTGGGTGCCCAGGTTGGCTTCGTAGGCGCGCATCGAGGTGATCAGATCGGCCATCTCCGAGAGGGTGTTGACGTTGGGCATCAAGACCTTCCCGGAGTCCGGATCGGCGTCGGGGTGGCCGGGGTCGTAGATCTCCACGAACTGGCTGTTGGTGTCGTTCTCGATGCGCGCGGCGCGCACGCCGCGCACCTCGGGGCCCTGCTGGCCCTGGCGCAGCAGCGGCTCGAAGACCACCAGCTTGCGCCGGTACGGGCCGCCCTCGGGGGTGCGGGTGACCTGGGCGCCGGCGATGTTCTCGGCGATCACGCCCATGCGCACGCGCTCGGCCGAGAGGGCCGTGGCGGCGGTGCGCAGGGTGCCGAAGAAGCGGTCGATCGATTCCATGGGTCAGCGGAGCGGGGTCAAGGGGCCGGAGTCGGGGAGCCGCGGTCAGCGCTGCAGGCCGATCGCGTCGCGCAGCATGCGATAGTGGCCCTCGAGCAGCGTCAGGTAGCTCTCGGCCAGCACGCGGTTCTCCTGCGAGGCGCTCTTCTCGAGTTCCGGCACGACGTTGTTGCCGTCGGCGCGGGACTTGGTGTCGAGATCCTCCAACACGGCGGGCTGGATCGCATCCAGATCGGTCTCGCCGCGCTGAATGGCGGCCCCCAGGAGCTCTTCGAAGCGCACCACCTGCCGGCGATAGCCGGGGGTGTTCTGGTTGGCCAGGTTGTTGGCCAGCACCCGCGAGCGCTTGCCCGCAGCGTCCATCAGGCGCAGCAGTAGGGCTTCCTGGGGACCTTGCAGCTCCATCGCTCAGGCCACCAGTCCCAGGCGGCGCCAGATTTTCATCTTGTTGGAGAGCGTCCGGGCGGTCACGCCCAGGCGCCGCGCAGCTTCGGTCTTGTTGCCGCCGGTGGCCGCCAAGGTCGAGAGGATCGTCTCGCGCTCGACTTCGTCGAGCACCCGGTTGGCCAGGGGGTTGTCCGGGCCGAGCGGATGGCGCGTGGCGCGCTGGGCCGCTTCGGTGGGCTGTTCGCCCTCCTTGCTGAGCAGGCGCAGTTGCGTCTGCGGACGGCTTTGGCGCGCGCCCGGGCCGAAGATCAAGGCCTGGGCGTCGATGGCCGCCCCGTTGGTCAGCACCACGGCGCGCTGGATCACGTTCTCGAGCTCGCGCACGTTGCCCGGCCAGCTCCAGCCGCTCAAGAGGGCGCGCGCTTCGGCGGTCAGGACCGGGTTGTCGAAGCCGTGCTGGCGCGCGTAGTGCCGGGCGAAGTGTTCGGCCAGCGGCAGGATGTCCTCCTGGCGCTCGCGCAGCGGGGCGAGGTGGATCGGCAGGACGTGCAGGCGATAGTAGAGGTCCTCGCGGAAGCGCCCGGACTGGACCTCCTCGGGCAGCGAGCGGTTGGTGGCGGTGATCACGCGCACGTCGACGCGGATCGTCTCGGTGCCGCCGACGCGCTCGAACTCGGATTCTTCCAGCACGCGCAGCAGCTTGGCCTGCAGGCCCGGCGACATCTCGCCGATCTCGTCGAGCAGCAGGGTGCCGCCGGAGGCCAGCTCGAAGCGGCCCTCGCGGCGCTTGTGGGCGCCGGTGAAGGCGCCGCGTTCGTGGCCGAACAGCTCGCTCTCGAGCAACGATTCGGACAGCGCTGCGCAGTTGACGCGCACGAAGGGACCGGCGCGGCGCGGGCTGTTCTGGTGGATGTAGTGGGCGATGCGCTCCTTGCCCGTGCCGCTCTCGCCGGTGATCAGCACCGTGCCCTTGGAGGCGGCGATGCGCGCGGCGCTCTCCAGGGTGGCCAGCATCGAAGGCGAGCGCGCCACGAGTTGCGGCGCGGTCTCGCCCTGGGCCGAGCGCAGGTAGGCGTTTTCGCTCTCCAGCCGCCGGGTGCGCTGCACGCGGTCGAGGACCAGGCTCAGGGCCTGGGGCGTGACCGGCTTCAGCAGGAAGTCGGCCGCGCCCAGGCGCACCGCTTCGATCGCCGATTCCAGCGAGCCGTGAGCCGTCAGCAGCACCACCGGCAGGCCCGGATGGCGCTCGCCGATGGCGCGCAGCAGCTCGATGCCGCTCATGCCCGGCATGCGCAGGTCCGAGAGCACCAGGTCGTAGTCCTTCGACTCGAGCCGCTCGAGGGCGGCCTGGGGCGCGGCGACGGCCTCGGGGCGCAGGCCGAGGGTCTGGATGGCCTCGACGAGGTATTCCCGGCTGAGCGGGTCGTCGTCGACGATCAGGAGGCGGTTCATCGGGGGAGGGTGGCAGGTGAGGGTTGGCCAGCCTGGCTGGCCGCGCTGGAAGGCGATCCGCTGGTGGTCGGCCAGCGGAACAGGAAGCGTGCGCCGCCCAGTTCTGAGCGTTGTGCATCGACCGTCAGGCTTCCCTGGTGAAGCGCGGCGACGGTGTGGGCCAGGGCCAGTCCCAATCCTGTGCCCTCGGCGCGGGTGGTGAAGAACGGCTCGAACAGCTGGGCTTGGGTTTCCGCGGGCACGCCGGGGCCCTGGTCCTCGACCGCCACGCAGGCTTCGCCGTCCGCAGACCAGGCGCGGATGCGCACGCGGCCGCCGTCCGGCGACCAATCCAGGGCGTTTTCGAGCAGGTTGCGCAGGGCCTGGCGCAGCTTGGCGCCGTCGGCGCGGACCCGCAGGGGCGGGCAGTCGACCTCGACCCGCACGGCGCGCGCGGCGGCCCCGTGGGCCTCGGCCCCGGAGGCCAGCTCGACCAGCAGGCCCTCGAGGGCCAGCTCCGCCAAGGCGATCTGGCCCGGACGGGCGAAGTGCAGCAGCCCGGTGATGATCCGGTTGGTCTCGGCCACGCCGGCGCCGATCAGGTCGGCCCAGTGGCGCTCCTTGCTGCCCGCGGGCAAGCGCCGGGCCAGCAGGTCCCCGAAGCCGCCCACGGCGTTGAGCGGATTGCGGATCTCGTGGGCGATGCCCGCCGCCAGGGTGCCCAAGGCGGCCATCTTGCTGGCGCCCTGCATGCGCTGCTCGAGTTCGGCCAGGTGCGTCTGGTCGTCGAGGATCTGCAGCAGACCGCCGGCGGCCCCCGGCAGCCGCACCGAGCGCTCGGCGAGCACGCGCAGACCCTGCGGCGAGCGCCAGATCAGGCGCCCGGCGGCGTCGGTCTCGGCCTCTTCGCGCAGCCGCGCCCAGGCCAGGCCCAGGGCCTCCGGCGCGGAGCCGAGCAGCGCCGCGGCCGCCGGGTTGAAGCGCCGGATCGAGCCGTCCGGCTGACGCACGATCACGCCGCAGGGCAGCGCCGAGAGCAGCGCGGCCAGGTCGTTGTTGAGGCCATCGACTTCGGCCAGGCGCGCCGCCAGGGCGGCGTTGCTGACCGCCAGCTCGCGCTCGATGCGCAACGCGCGCTGCTCGAGCGCCTCGTAGCCGGCCAGCAGGTCGTTGGCGATCGCGGCGAAATTGGCTGCGGCCGAGGACAGGGCCTCCAGGGATTCCTGGGGCGCGGTCGGGGGGGCTTGGATCACGGCTTCGTGGCGGGTTTCGGGGAGCTCTGATCGAAGCCCTGCTTCCAGCGCAGGAAGCGGGCATCCTGTTCGGCGCGCTGGGCGTACTCGCCGGCGTTGGGGTCGGCGGCCAGGGCATCGAAGCGCTGCAGGGCCTCTGCGCTGCGCCCGAGGCGCTCCGAGCAGCGCGCCAGCCAGTGGCGCACCGCGGGCGAGTCCGGCAGGCGCAGGAACTGGGCCTCGGCGTTGCGATGGTCGCCGGACAGGTAGGCGGCGCGGGCGCTGGCCAGGCTGATCTGGTCGGGCAGCTCGAGGGGCGCGGGCGCGGAGCCGGCGGCGGCCTTGGGCTTGGCCTGGGCCTGGCGCTCGCGCAGGACCGGATCGAGGCCCGTGGTCGCGCCGGATTCGGGCAGCGGGGCGGGCGCCAGCAAAGCGCCGCTCTCGGGCCGCCGCGGCGGCCGCGCCCGCAGGGCTTGCAGCTCCTGCTCGAGCTCGCGGATCGAGCGCGACAGGCCGACCAGCTGGCTGCTGGCCTCGTCGAGGCTCCAGCGCGGGGGCTCGCTGTGCTGCTGGGCCAAGCCCGCAGGCGGCGCTTGACCGGCGGCGATCTCACGCTCCACCCGCCGCAGGCCTTCGAGGGCCTGCACGGTGCGATTCCACTCGCTTTCGAGCTGGGCCAACACGCCGTCGCCGCGCGGCGCCTCTTGGTCGCCCGGCAGCGCCGCCGGGACCACGCAGGCCCAGCCCAACACGAAGCTCCACACAGCGCTCGAGGTCTGCATCAGTAGCGTCCTAGGAAGGCCTGCGCTGCGCGGTTGAATTCCCGCGCGCGCTGGCAGAGTTCGCCGGCCATCTGGTCCGCGGCCTGCGGATCGAGGGAGCGCACCCCGGCCAGCACGGCCAGGGCCGCGTCCAGGCCCGCGCTGCTGCTCAGCAGCCGCGCCAGGGACATGGCGGCTTCGAGGCGCAGCTTGGGAGCCAGGCTCTCGCCGCGCGCGAGCAGCGCTTCCCAGATCGGCTGGGCCGCGGCTTCGTCCAGTTCGCTGGCGCGCCGCGCCGCCGCGAGCTGACGCTCGGGGTCGGCCGAGCGCCAGTCCACGCTCAGCCCGAGGGCCAGGCGCGCATCGAAGACCAGCTCGCGAATGTCGGCCCCGGCCAGCTCGGCGCCGCGCTGGGCGAGCTCGCGCTCGACGAACAGCACCGAAAGCGGCTCGTCGTGCGCCAGGGCGATCTCCGCGGCGCGGCGGTAGGCCCGGGCGGCGGTCTGCCCGCGCGTTTGTCGGGCGACGACCATCCAGGCGCGGCCCGCGGCGGGCACGTACTCGAGCCGTTCGAGGGCCAGGGCGCGGATCTCCATGGCCTCGACCTGCAGCTCGAGGGGCGCTCCGAGGCGCTCCAGCTCGTCGAGGGCCTCGAGGGCTTCCACGGGCAGCTCCGAACTCTCCAGGGCGCGGGCCAGCAGCAGCAGGCGCTCGCCCTGCTCGAGCGGATCCTCGCTGGGGCTGTCGCGCTCGAGCCGCCGCAGCATCAGGATCGTGAAGCTCGGGTTGGAGAGCTCCATCTGGCAGCGCGCCAGGCCCAGCCGCGCCCGGCCGCGGCGCGGGTCCTCGGCGGGCAGCTCGGTCACGCGCAGGTACAGGCTGTGGGCTTCTTCGAAGCGCTCGAGGCGCGCCAGCAGATCGGCCGAGGCCAGCTGGGCGTCGGGCACCAGCGGCGAGCGCGGGTGCGTGTCGAGCAGCGACGTGAAGTGGTACAGGGCCGCTTCCGGATTGCCGCGCAAGAGCTCCACGCGGCCCTGGTCGAGGCGCGCGCGCTCCTGCTCGCGGGCCTCGGGGAACAGGCTGGCGGAGCGCAGATAGGTCGCCATGGCCCGCGCCAGCAGCTCGTCGGTCGGCGGGGTTTCCGCCGCCGGGCGCAGCAGCCGCAGGCTGGTGGGGCTCAGCTCGTAATCCAAGCCGACGCTGCCCAGCACGTACTCGAGCACCTGCGTCAGCGGGCGATCGAAGAGCTCGACGGTCACCAGCGCCGGGGCCAGGTCCGGCGGGCGGGGTCCCTCGAGCACGCGGCCCGAACGCTCGGCCAGGGAGCGCATCAGGGTCTCGAGGTTGGCGTTGGTGGCCACCAGGGTGGCGCGCTGTTCGAGCCCGGAGCCGGCGACTTCGACGCGCGTGGGGCGCGCTTGGGGCCAGTCCTCCTGGGGGCTTGCCAGCAGCAGCAACAGCAGGGCCCTCATGGCTTCGATTCCTCCGCGAGCCGGGCCTCGCCTTCCAGGCGGTAGCTGTCGGCCAGCATGAAATTGGCCCGCGCTTCGAGGTCGGCGCGCCGCTCGGGAGCCAGGCGATCGATGGTGCTGAGCAGCGCGTACAGCTGCCGGCGCGCCAGGTGGAAGTCGCGGTCCGCCAGGCTGCGCTCGACGTGGCCCAGGGAAACGCCGCTCTCGAGGGCCGCGCTGGCGGCCTGGGCGGTGCCGCGCTCGAAACGCTGGATCTCCTCGCGCAGGCCCTCGCCGACCCCGGCGGCGGCCTGCTCCAGGCGCTGGCGGGCCGCTTCGAGTTCGCTGGCGCTGTGCTGCTGGCGCAGCAACGTCAGGCCGAGCCCGAGCGCGTTGAGGCCCAGCAGCGCCAAGCCGGCGATCCACACCGGGCGCGGCAAGCCGCCTCCGACCGTCACGCTGACCGGTGCGAGCGGCGCTGCGGCCGGCGCGATCGGGGGCGGCGGCGCCGGCGCCGGGCTGGGTTTGGCCACCGGCGTCAGGCTGGCCTGCTGCAGACTCTCGACCTCGCGCAGGACCGACTCCGAGACTCCGAGCCCCCGGTCGGCGCGTTCATCCTCCATGGCCGCGCCGACCGCCGCCAGGAACTGCTCCACGTCGAGCTCGTCGGCGTCGTTGCTCGCGAGCTCGTCCTTGAGGCCGGCGAAGTCGAACAGGTCCTCGTCTTCCTGGAGCTCCGGTTTGCTGGGGGATCGGGCCATCTCAGGCGCTCCGCTTGAGGGGGTGCTGGCGGGCCGACGCGGCCGCGTTGAGCACACGGCCCAAGGTCACGGCCAGCGCCGGGGGCAGGGTCTCCACGGGCCGGCGGTCCTCGCGGGTCAGCGCGAGCAGCAGCCGGCGCAGCTCGCTGGGGTCGAGGTAGTCGCGGTCGCTGAGGTCGGCTTCGATCGGGGCCAGGCTCTCTTCCAGCGGATCCTCGAAGTCGAGCGGGGCGGGGCTGAAGCTGGCCGGATAGCCGATGACGGTGAACTCGATGCGCGTGCCCCGCCCGGGTGCGCTGCTGCAGACGAAACGCTCGCACAGGCTCTGGGCGCGCAGCAGGCCGCCGGCGGCGTAGGCCCGGCCGGCCGGGAAGCGGTCGAGCCCGGCGGCTTCCAGCAGGCCCGGGACGCGGCGGTCTGCGCCTGCGAAGCCCTGGCCGCGGTCCTCGATGCAGACCTCGATCCGTCCGGGGCATGACCGGGCCGACAGGCGCACCGGCCCCGGCGCGGATTGCGCATAGGCGTGGCGGCGCACGTTCTCGTAGACCTCCGCCAGGGCGCACAGCAGCCGGCCGCGCGCCGCGGGTCCGAGTCCGGCCTGGAAGGCCAGGGCGCCGAGTTCGTTCGAGGCGCGTGCTTGGTCGCCGCGGGCGCTCGAGAGTTCGAGTTCCAGCATGCGCGACCCCGTTGCGGGTTCCGAGCGCAGCGCGGCCAGCAGCTCGTCCGCCGAGGGCCGGCCGGGCAGGGCATCGCGGGCGCCGGCGCGCCAGGCGGCTCGCACCAGGGCGGCGCTGTCCGCGCCGTACAGGCACCAGGGCGTCGCCGGATGGTCGGCGCTGAGGCGCCGCGCGAGCTCGAGGCCCGCGCCGTCGGCGAAGCCCGCGTGGATCCAGAGCAGGTCCGCGGCCGGCAGGCCCAGGGCCTCGCGGAGGTCCGCGGGGGTCTCGACCTCGGCGCCTTGGGCTGCGAGGGCGGCCCGCAGACGGCTGCGCTCGTGGCTGTCGGGTTCCGCGACGAGCACGCGGAGCGCGGCGCCGCTGGAGCCCTGGGGGGGGACGATCGGCTCTTCGGACAGGTCGGCCATGGGGTTGGCGCGGGGGACGGGGATCCCGAGCTGTCGCGCCTTTCGGCGCCCCCCCCGGCGAACTTGAGCAGCCCGCAGGCCCTGGACCAGAAGCGCTTTCCGCGCCGCGCGCCCCTCTGTCGCGGGATCCGACGATCGGCGCGGCGCGGGCTCCGCGGCCGCCTTCAGGCGCCGACCGGCAGCTCGCGCAGCTTGGCGTACAGGGTCGAGCGGTGCAGGCCCAGCCGGCGCGCGGCCAGGGACTTGTTGTGGCCGCATTCCTGCAGCACGCGCTGGATCTGATCGCGCTCGATCTCGGCCAGGGTCAAGCTGGCGAGCGGCGCGGCCTCGGCCCGCCTGGAGCGCGGGCCGGGCGATAGATCGGCGGGGCCGAGCACCGGACCCGCCGCCAGGAGCGCCGCGCGGCGCAGGCGCTGCTCGAGCTCGCGCAGATTGCCGGGCCAGGGCTCGGCCGCGAGGGCCGCCAGGGCCCCGGGGTCCAGCTCCAAGGCTTCGGTGCCGAGCTCGCGCGACAGCCGCCCCAGGATCTCGGCGCACAGCAGGCCCAGGTCCTCGGGCCGTTCGCGCAGCGGCGGCAGCCACAGCTCGAGCACGTTGAGGCGGTAATAGAGGTCGGAGCGCAGGCGCCCGGCCGCGACCGCGGCCTCGAGATCACCTTCGGCGGCGGCCAGCAGGCGCGCCTCGCCGCCCGGCCCGGATCGCTCGCCGGGGCGCTCCGCGCGCCGCTCCTGCAACCAGCGCTGGAGCCGCGCCTGCAGCGCCGGGGCCAGGGCCTCCAAGCCCTCGAGGAACAGGCTTCCGCCGCGCGCCGCGGCCAACGTCCCCGCGCAGACCCCCGGGGTTCTGCCGAACAGGACCGCCGCCTGCCGCTCCGCGTCGGCGCCGGCCGCTTCCCAATGCAGGAAGGGCCCGGGGGCCCGCGGGGCCAGCTCGTGCAGGGCCCGCGCCGCGAGTCCCTGGCCGGCCCCGGGCTCGCCGCGGATCAGCACCGTGGCCGGGTGGGCGCTTGCGGCCTCGAGCAGCCGCTGGCGCAACTGGACCATGGCCGCCGAAGTGCCCGCCAGGCGCTGCAGCGGGCCCCGGGGGTCCTCCAGCCGCGCGCGCCAGCGCTCGCGCTCTTGCAGGCAACGCTCGAGCCCCGCGGACAGCCGCTGGCGCCATTCGGCGGGCGTCGGGGCGCCCACCAGCACCTGCTCCGCGCCGTGCTCGAAGCAGAGCGCCGCCCCGGCCGCGTCGTGGGCATCGACCCAGCAGAGCAGCCCGGGGGCCGGTTGGCGCTCGGCCAGCTCCGCCAGCAGCCCCAGGGCCGCTTCGCGCCCGGGGGCCTCCGGAGCGGGCAGGCGCAGCAGCACCAGCTCGCAGTCGCCCGCCCGCAAGGCCGCCAGCAGCCCGCCGGCGTCGGCGTGACTATCGATGGCCAGTGCCGCGGGCAGGGCCTCGCTGGGCGGGGCCTCTAGGCCTCCGCTGGCCAGGAACAGCAGTCTCAGCGCGCTCATGGGATCAGCAGCCCCTTTCGGCCGCCGCCCGGCGGCGCTGGATCCGGGCGGCGCCGGGGCCGGCCCGGGAACGGGCCGGACGGGAGCTCGCCTGCGCGGGCCGCCACCGCGGCGATCCCCCAAACGGAACCCGGGGGCGCTCGTTTTTTCGCCGGGACTCCTACAGCCGCCGGGGCCGCGGCCGAAAACACCCCTGCCGGGCGGCGGCCACCACCCGCAGGCCGGCACACCTCACCGATCCGTCACCTCTGACCCTTCACACCACGGAGGGAGGCCATGGGCCTTCGAGTCAACACCAACATCATGTCGATGTCGGCGCAGCGCAATCTGTCGTCGACCTCCACCCGCCTCGGCGACAACTTCCGTCGGCTCTCGTCCGGCCTGCGCATCGACGTCGCAGCCGACGACCCGGCGGGGCTCGGTATTTCCGAGCGCATGCGCAGCCAGATCCGCTCCCTGAGCCAAGCCTCGCGCAACACCCAGGACGGCGTGTCCCTGGTGCAGACCGCGGAAGGCTCGATCAGCGAGGTCCTCGGCAACCTGAACCGCATGCGTGAGCTCGCGGTCCAGAGCGCCAACGGCACCTATTCGGACTCGGACCGCCTGATCATGGACGCCGAGTTCCAGCAGCTGATCATCGAGATCGACCGCATCGCCGGCACGACCAAGTTCAACGGCATCCAGCTGCTGGATGGCTCCCAGGCCACGGTGCCGATCCAGGTCGGCATCGAAGAGGGCCAGCTGATCGACGTGCCACTGGCGGAAGTCACGGCCACCACCCTGGGCTTGGATGTGACCGATTTCGACCTGACCTCGCTCGACAACGCGACCGAAGTCCTGGACGGCATCGACGCCGCCATCGACACGGTCAATTCCATGCGCGGCAACCTGGGCGCGGTCCAGAACCGCCTGGACTCGAGCCTGCGCTCGATCCTGAACGTGCGCGAGAACCTGGCCGCCGCCGAGAGCCGCATCCGCGACGTGGACGTGGCCGAGGAGACCGCCGACCTGACGCGCAACTCGATCATGCAACAGGCCGCCATCTCGGTCCTCTCGCAGGCCAACGCCCAGCCGCAGATCGCACTGACCCTGCTGCAGGGTTGATCCGGCCGGCGGCCCCGCGCCGCCGGACCCCTGGACCGGCGCCGGGCCTGTGTGCCCGAGCGCTCAGGCGGGTCGGCTGGACCCGCGAAGAACCGCCGCTGGCGCCCTCCACCGCCGGCGGCACTGGGAGAGACGGCTCGTCAGAGCCGGATCGCTGAGGAGGGGGACCGCTGTGGTGGCGGTCCCCCGTTCAGCCGTTTCGTGGCCGAAATCCAAGACGGAGCCGGGGGCGGCCGAAGGTCGCGGGCGCGAGGGGGGGAGCCGCGGACCGGCGTGGCGGGGGCGCGGAAAGGGCTCCGGGGCTGGCGCGCTCGGCAACGGGGGGAAACCTGAGGGGGCTCAAGCGCCGCGGGCCGGATCCGAGAACAGCCCTGCGGCCGGAGAGGCTCCGCCGCGGGCTCTGTGACAAGCCGAGACCGAACCGCTGCCGACGCGCGCTCCCCATCGCCGCGTCGGATCAGCTGACTTTTGAATCCCCGTTCGGAACACCTGTGCCCGCCCATTCGGGCGGGCGGGTGAGCGGCGCGGCGAGCGATCGCCGCGGCCGCGCCGGATGGATCCCCCCGGCCGGACCCCCGCGCCAGGACCGCCTCGTGCGGCCCCTGACGCGCCGGCCGGAGGAGCCATCCGAATCGGCCCCGGAGATGGACTCCGAGGCCAACCAATGACTCCAAACCAAGGGAAATACTCAGATGGGACTTCGTGTCAACACGAACCTCTTCGCGATGAACGCGCAGAGGAACCTCTCGAACGTGTCCGAGCGACTGGGCGGCAACTTCGCCCGCCTGTCCTCGGGTCTGCGCATCAACTCGGCGGCCGATGACGCCGCCGGCCTGGGGATCAGCGAGCGCATGCGCTCGCAGATCCGCTCGTTCTCCCAAGCGGGCCGCAACGCCCAGGACGGCATCTCGCTCGCTCAGACCGCCGAAAGCGCTCTGAACGAGGTCGGTGCCAACCTGACGCGCATGCGCGAGCTGGCCGTCCAGGCCAGCAACGAGATGCTCTCCACCGAAGACCGCGAGGCCATCGATGTGGAGTTCCAGGCGCTCGACGACGAGATCAACCGGATCGCCACGCAGACCGTGTTCAACGACACCAACCTGCTGGACGATACCGCCGACCTGAACATCCAGGTCGGCATCGACGATGGCCAGACGATCGCCGTGAGCACGGAAGACGTGCAATCG
>JBIKLM010000464.1:0-3410 GCA_044359835.1 Planctomycetota bacterium | reverse complement strand
GTCATCGAGGCCTTGACCGCCATCTCGGCGGTCTCCTCGTCGCGGATCTCCCCCACCAGGATCACGTCGGGATCCTGGCGCATCAGGGACCGCAGGCCGGACTTGAAGTCGAACCCGATGCCATGGTCGACCTGGCTCTGGCGCACGAACGGCAGCATGTACTCGACCGGGTCCTCGATCGTGGCCACGTTGCGGCGCAGGCAATCGACCCGCGAGAGCAGGCTGTAGAGCGTGGTGGTCTTGCCCGATCCGGTCGGGCCGGTGACCAGGAACAGGCCGTTGGGACGCGCCGCGATGTGGTCGAGCAGCAAAGCTTTCCGCGAGGAGATGCCCAGCTCGCTCATGGTCAAGGAGCCGGTGGCGCAGTCGAGGATGCGCAGCACGACGCTCTCGCCGTGGCTGACCGGCAGCACCGAGACCCGCAGGTCGACCTTGCGGCCGTCCAGCTGCACGCGCATGCGGCCATCCTGGGGTCGCCGGCGCTCCGAGATGTCGAGCTGGCTCAGGATCTTGATCCGGCTGACCACGCCAGCCGTCAGGCTGCGCGGCAGGAGTTCGACCTGCCGCAGCACGCCATCCAGGCGGAAACGCACGCGCGTGACCTGCTCCTCGGGGTGCAGGTGGATGTCCGTGGCCCCACGGCGGATGCCGTCGCCGATGATCGACTCGGTCAGGCGCTCGATGGAGATGTCCTCCACCTCCGTGCCGTCGCCGGCGCGCAGGGGCGCCAGCAGCTCGGCGACGTTGCCCCGGCTCTCGGTGAAGAACTTGCGCAGCAGCGTGTGCAGGTCCGACTCGAGGATCATCAGCAGCTCGAGCTCGCTGACGAAGTGGCGGCGCAGGTTGGCCACCTTGACCGGGTCGGAGGGGTCGACCATGGCCACCTGCAGGCGGCCGTCGACGAAGCGGATCGGGAAGGCCCCGTTCTCGCGGATCAGGTTCGGGTCGACGCCCGAGACGATCAGCGGGTCGGGCTGGACCGTGCGCGCCGAGACCAGCTGCAGCTCGAGCTCGCTGGCCAGATGCCGCGCGATGGCGTCCCGGCGGACGAAGCCCAGCCCGATCAGGATCTCTCCCAGCGGGCGCCGCACCTGGCTCTGCTCCGTCAGGGCCAGCTGCAATTGCTGCTCGTCGATCAGGCCCTGGGCGACCAGGGCCTCACCGAGGCGCATGCGCGGCTGGGTGCTCGCGCCGGATTCGGGCTCCCGGGCCGCGGCGTTCACTCCCCGCCCGCGGCTGCTTGGCCGTCGGCCTCCTCGACCTCGATCAGCGGCTGCTTGTGCAGCATCGGGACCTCGAGGATCTGGCGCTTCTCCAGGTAATCGTCCTGGTAGTGCGGCGCGATCCGGGCGGCCTGCCCGGGGTCCAGGATCCGGCTGGTGACGAACAGCAGCAGCTCGCGCTTGACCGAGCTGTCCTCGTCGCTGCGGAACAGGCGCCCGATCAGGGGGATGTGCATCAGCAGCGGCACGCCGCGATTCTGTTCGGAATGGCGGTCCTGCATCAGGCCGCCGAGCACGACCGTATGGCCGTCCTCGACCAGGAACTGTGTGACCAGCTTGCGCGTGTCCAGCACCGGGATGGTGTTGAAGAAGTCGATCACCTCGGACAGCTCCTGATCGACCACGATCTGCAGGAGGTCCTCGGCCTGGATCGTCGGCGTGACCTTGAGCTTGATGCCGGCCTCCTTGAACTCGACGGTCTCCTGGACCGTGCTGCCGACCCCGCCCGTGGTGCCCGAGGTCACCGCGGTGACCTGGATGAAGGGGATCTCTTCGATCACCTCGATGCTGGCTTCGCGGTTCGAGACCACCATCACGCGCGGCGAACTCAGCAGTTCGAGGCCGACGTAGCGGCGCAGGGCCTCCAGGGTCAGGCTGAAGTCGTCATCGGTCAGGTTGACCTGGAAGGCGTTGCCCGGCGTGCCCAGGTTCTGGACGATGTTGGTCACGTCCACGGGCTCGTTGCGGCTGTAGGTCCCCTGCACGCCGAATTCGAAATCGTCGTCCAGGCGCACCTCGAAGATGTGCACTTCGATCAGGACCTGCTTCTGCACGCGGTCGGCGCCGGCCAGGAACTGCCCGACCGCATTCACGTCCCCGCGCGTGCCGCGCACCAAGACGACGTTCTGGTTGGGATCGATCACCACCCGCGACGATTCCGAGATCAGCGACTGCAGGCGGACCTCGATGTCGGCGGCGCGCACCGAGCGCAGGTGGAAGCGCTCCAGGGCCGGCTCGCTGCCATCGCCGCGCTCGACCCAGTAGATGTCCCCTTCGCCCTTGACCAGGCGCAGGCCATTGCGGTCGAGGATCGCATGCAAGGCCTCGTCCAGGGTCACGGAGGGGAAACTGGCGTCGACCGTGCCCTGCAGGTTCGGATCCAGGACCATGTTGACCCCGGCCAGGCGCGCGATGGCGTTGATCGCCTCGGGCAGCGGGGTCCCGGCGAAATTCAGCGGTCCGCGCTCGCCGGTGCCGATGCGCACGTCGCCCGGGTCCGCGGGCGGTGCGACCTCGTCCGGGGGGCCCACGTCCAGCAGCAGGTTGCTGGACTGCATCGGCGCCAGGGGCTGCTCCCGGAAGGAGCCCGTGTCGATGCTCGGGTGATGGCAACCGGTGAGCACGGCCAGAGCGGCCAGACTGCGCCAATCGGCGCGCAGGATCGGGGGAGTGCGGGGAGGCATCGGGGGAGGTCGGGACGGCCGGGGGGGCGCTGGGCGGATCGCCGGAGCGGGTCGATCAGGGCACGTTGGGCTCGGGCGGGGTCATGCCGACCAAGTCCGCCTGCGGGGCAGCGGCGGGCACGGATCGGAAGCTCGGCAGCCGCAGCGGATAACGCTGGCCCTGGTACTCGACCGTGACCGAGTCCCAGCCGATCTCGCGCAGCACCAAGCCGTCGGGACCAAAGCTCTGGTCCAGCTCGACCGCCTCCCCGGCGATGATCGCCAGCTGCTTGCCGGCCGCGCTCAGGGTGGCGCTCAGGGGGTAAAGCGAGAGCACCTCTTCGACCTTGGGGGCGATGCGCTGGGCGGGCAGGGGCAGCGAACCGGGTTCGTCCTGCATCGAAGCGCGCTCCCCGCTGCGCGCGATGCGTTCGCTGCGCAGGCTCGAGGCCAGCTCGAGCAGCGCGGCGGAATCCAGGACGCCGACCGTGAGGGCCGAGGCCACCCCACCCGATACCGGCGGTTGTGCGGCGATCCCTGGGGAAACCGGGTTCCCGCTCGGAGCGGCCTCCGGCCCCTCGACCACCTCTCCATCGGAACCGAGTTCGATCGGCAATCCGGTGGCTGGGTCGATCATCACCGGCAGCTCCATGGGAGCGCTCGTCGTCGATTCGGGAGCCCCCGGCTCGAGGGCCTTGGGGATCCAGACCACGCCCGCGCCCCCGATCAGGCCGAGAGCGGTGAT
>JBIKLM010000463.1:0-3414 GCA_044359835.1 Planctomycetota bacterium | reverse complement strand
GCGGGGCCTCGCCGCCGCCCGCGCCGACGCCCCGCGGTGTTTTAGCGAAGACTGGACGCAGCGCCTCAGGGCGCGAGCAGCGCCGCGACGTGTTCCGCGGCCGATTCCGCCAGGGCGATCTCGTCGTAGCCCCCTTCGAGCAGCGAGACCAGCCGGCCGCGTGCCGGGGTGCGCGCCAGGGCCTCGCGCAGCACGCGGGTGAAGCGGCCGAAGCTCTCTGAAGACAGCTCCGTGTGGGCCAGGGGATCGCGCGCGTGGGCGTCGAAGCCGCAGGAGAGGATCAGGAGCTCCGGCTGGAAGCGTTCGATCTCCGGCAGCACCCGGCCCTCGAGGGCCGCCAGCCACTCGGGCTCGCCGGCGCCCCCCGGCAGGGGGCAGTTGAGCAGCGTGCCGAGGCCGGCCCCGAGGCCCCGTTCCTCGGCCCGCCCCGTGCCCGGATACAGCGGCGATTCGTGCAGGCTGGCGTAATAGACGCTGGGGTCGCGCTCGAAGATGGCCTGGGTGCCGTTGCCGTGGTGCACGTCCCAGTCGAGGATGAAGACCCGCGCCAGGCCGTGGGCGGCCTGGGCATGGCGCGCGGCGATGGCGGCCTGGTTCAGCAGGCAGAAGCCCATGGCGCTGCCCGCCAGGCAATGGTGCCCGGGCGGCCGCAGATTCAGGAAGGCGCGCTCGAAGCGGCCCGTCAGCACGCCGTCCACGGCTTCCACGGCGGCTCCGGCCGCCAGGCGCGCGGCCCGCAGGGAGGCGCCATTGGTGAACGTGTCCGGATCGAGATAGAAGGGCTGCGGGGCCCGGGAAGCGCGCCCCAAGGCCTCCAGGTAGGCCGGCGGGTGCACGCGCTCGAGCGCCTCGGTGGACGCTTCGGCGGGGCGCTGCATGGAAAGCCTTTCCAGCAGACCCGCCTCGGCCAGGCCGCGGCGCACGGCGGCCGTGCGCGCCGGCCGCTCCGGATGGGGGCCGGGGGCCTGGTGCTGGTCGGTGCCTGGATGTTCGAAGTAGGCGACGGTCATGGGGCGCTCGGGGGGCGGGCCAGATTCTGCGCTCTGCTCCGGCCGCAGCGCAGGGATGGGGTAAGTTCCATTGGAGGCCGTGAGCCTCCCGGCCGTCAGGCCGCGCACAAGGGGGGTCCGGACGCGTGGGAGCGACCGGATCCGCGCGGCCGGCGGAGCGAGATCGGGGCGGGGCCCAGGGGCTGCCGCTCGCCACGAATCCGGTGGGGAACATGGTCGTCGGGAAGCACAACGGTTCGATCGTCGCTGGGGTGTCGCTGGTCGCGCTGATCGCGGGAGGCTTCGAGCGGGCCGAGGCCCAATCCCTGGTGCGCCCGATCCCGCGCGCCGAACCGCTCAGCGGCCCCCTGGGCCCGGTGGCCGGCTTCCGCGAGCTGGCCGGGCTCGAGGCCGCGCCGGTCGAAGAGTGGATCACCGAAGCGCGCCTGTTCGGCGAGGCGCGCCCGAGCGGCGAGCTCGAGGGCCTGGACTCGGCCGTCGAGACCCAGCGCATGGGCTGGAGCGCGGCGGTGATCCGCCAGATCGACGAGCGCGAGCGCCTGACCCTCGAAGGGGAGCTCGAGAGCTCCTTCTACGGCTGGAGCGGCTCCGCGCCCCTGGTCGGCGGCAGCAGCGACCCCTTCAACGACCTCTATCGCGCCCGTTTCGCCGCCAGCCACCTGCAGCCGCTCTCGGAGCGCCTGTCGGTGCTGAACGGGCTCGAATTTTCGCTCAACGGCGAGGACGAAGCCGACCTGCTCGAGGGCCTGGTGGTCGGCGGCAGCTCGGCGCTCGGATTCGCCGCCCACGAACAGCTCGAAATCCGCGCCGGCGCCCTGGTCTTCTCGCGCCTCGAAGACGATCCCCTGGCGATTCCCTTCTTGGGCATCGATTGGCGCCCGAGCGAGGCCCTGCACCTTTCCGCCGAGGGCCCCCGCGTGCACCTCGACCTGGCGCTCTCCGAACGGCTGAGCCTGCGCTTCGAATCGCTGTACGCCCAGCGCCAGTACCGCCTGAACGACACCGGCGGTGCTGCCCCGGTGTTCCGCGACGAAGCCATCGACCTGAAGGGCGAGCTGCACTTCGCCGCCAACCAACACGCCCGCCTGGTGCTCTCCGCGGGCCTGGCCGCCTGGCGCGAGTTCACCTTCCTCTCCGACGGCGGTGAGAAGCTGCTCGAAGCCGAACAGTCCAAGGAGCCCTTCGTGGGACTCGCTCTGCACCTGTCCTTCTGAGCGTGCGCAACGATCTGGGGCCTCGCGCCGCGCGGCCCCACCCGTGCCCCTGCCCCGTGCGCTGACCCACCTGCGCACGCCCATGGGCCTCCCCTGGGAGGCCCCGGCCTCGACGAGGCCGTCCCCGCGAGGCCCCGCGCTCCCCCTTGGGCGCGGGGCCTCGCCCTTTCTTTTTGGATTGAAAGATCGAAGCGGAAATGGACAGGCAACCTTGGGCGTTCAGCGGGCTGGAGGTGTTCCGGGGCACGCTCCGCTGGGATGGAGGCCGCGCGTTTCGGGCTCTCGGCTCTGGACCTCCAGGGGGCCCTGTCGCCCCGTCACCGACCGCGCCGCCCCCTGGCGGGGTGCGGCGGCGCGATCGGCGACGGAGCTCCAGGGCCTCGGCGGGATCGCTTGTCTTGTGTCTGCCGGCTTCCCGGAGAGTCGCAGGGCTCCGTTGCCCACACGATTCCCCCAAGCCCCGTCCTCTTTCAGGCTGTCAGTCCCAGACGCGGTTGGGCGTCGGTACACGCGGCCCGCCGGCGGGGGAGTCGGGGCGCGGGGTCGGATCCCAGCGCCAGCCCTCGAGGCGCAGCATGCGCAGGGCGGTCAGCACCAGGATCACGATGTCTTGGCGCGGCCCGAACCGTTCGATGTAGCGCATCGAGAGCTGCCATTTGCGCCGATAGCCTTCGACATCGTTGCCCACGTAGCCCTGGGCCACCTGGGCCAACCCGGTGATGCCCGGCCGCACGCACAGGCGCTCGCCGAAGCCCGGGATCTCCGCGGCGGCCCAGCGCTCGATTTCGACCATCTCCGGGCGCGGGCCGATGAAGCTCATCTCGCCGCAGAGAATGTTGAGCAGCTGCGGCAGCTCGTCCAGGTGCGAATTGCGCAGGAAGCGCCCGAAGCGCGTCACGCGCAGCTGGTCGCCTTGGCCCGACCAGGAAGCGAAGGCGCCCTCTGGGGCCCGGCGCATGGTGCGGAACTTGAGGATCTGGAACTCGCGGCCGCCGAGGCCGATGCGCGGTTGGCGGTAGAGGATCTGGCGCCAATCCCGGAAAACACACCAATTGATGAGGGCCACGGCGGCCGAGAGGGGCAGGGCCAACGGCAGGCAGAGCAGGAGCAGCAGGCCCTCGCCCAGCGGCCGGAACAGGCGGGCGTAGGCACCCCGCGGGGCTCGGGCCTGCGCCAGGCGGGTCGGCGCG
>JBIKLM010000083.1:0-12220 GCA_044359835.1 Planctomycetota bacterium | reverse complement strand
CGCCGGCCTCGCGTCCGGCGCGACCGCGCTTGCCCGCGCCCAGGTCTCGGCCGGACGGGACCCGCAGGCGGCAGGGGCCGGATCGGGGCTGCCGGAGGACTCGGGCCAGGCTTCGAGCCAGCCCCCGGAGCGCCCCTCTCTGCCGAAGGGGCCCGGCGTCCCCCTGCTGCGGTTGCTGCTCGAGTCGACCCGCTGGGGAGCGTTGGGCGAAACGACCCTTGCTCCCGGGCTGCGGCGCTCCCTGGGCCCGTGGGCCGCGCTCGGCGAGGTCCCCGCGGGTCCCGCTGCAACGGGGGGCGGCACGACCGGTCGCATCGGCGCTGGGGGACCCCATCCCCCCGCGCCGGCCGGCGCCTCATGGGAGCGCGGCGCCGCGCCGGGGAGCCCCGGGCCGTCGGCCCCGAGCCTGAGGTGTGACGACCTGCACTGGTCGGCGCCGCTGCCCCCGCCCGAACCCAGCCTTCCCCGCCCCCTGACCCTGGAGGGCGAGCCCGCCGCGGCCGGAATCGACTGGGGCGTTGCAAGCGCCGCTCGTCCACAAGGGGTCTGGCCCCTGGCCAAGCTCTATCGGATCCAGCTCGAGCTGCCCTGCGAGACCGGCACCTGGGTGGGGGTCGCCCTGGTGGATCCCGCGGGCCGAGCCGAGCCCTCGGCGCGCCGCTGGCTGGCCCAGGGGCTGCTCGGCTCCATGGATCCAGGGCTCGCCTTTGGTGTCCCCGGGGAGGTGCCCTGGGGGGCGCTGCTGGATCTCGAGGTCTGGATCCTCCCGCCCGGGGCGGACCGATTCCAGCGGGTCCGCCAGGCGGTCGAGGTGCTCGAGGCCTGGAGCTGGGATCTGCCCGAGGGCTCCCCCGAGGGCACGCCCAGACTGCGCCTCTCCGGGCTCGCGCCGCAGGCCCGCTACGCCGCGCGGCTCGAGCAATGGCCCCTTTCCAGCACCGCACCCGAGCAGGCCCCGGCGGCCTCTCCAACGGCCCGCCGGCCCGACAGCGCGGCGGTCCGGGCCCCGCGCTCCGCCGAACCGGACTCTGGCGCTCCAGGCCGCGGGGATCCGGCGGAGGGAATCGACCGGGGCAGCCTGCCGGACGCGACCATCGCGCCCCTCGCAGCCATCCAGCACCCCAGCTCCGCCGGGCAAACAACCCTCGAGCTCAGCACCAATTCGGCCGGACAGGCTTGGTTGCCGCCGGTGCTCCCGAGCGGCTCGCGGGCCCTGCGGCTGGTGGTCTGGCTCCGACCGTCGCCGACGGGTCGGTGATCGGGGGGCCGAAGGGCGCCGCCCGCGCCGAGGTGCGGGTGAGCGCGCCGGGGGGGCTTCGGGGTTCGCCCGGGGATCCGCCATGGTCCCGCCGGCCCCGAAGCCCACGGGGCACCGGGGGTCCCACGTTAGCCTCACGCTTTCCCCAGAGAAACTCGCTACCCGCTCCGCAGCCCTCGGATGTCCCTGAGCTCGCCGCCCCCCTCGCCCGTCACACCGCCGAGCAAACCGCGCACCGACCTCTTGGTCTGGATGGACCTCGAAATGACCGGCCTCGACCCGGAGCGGGAGCGCATCCTCGAGCTGGCGGTGCTGGTCACGGACAACGACCTGCAGGTGCTCGCCGAGGGACCGGAGCTGGTGCTGCACCAGCCGGAGTCCCTGCTGACCGGGATGGACGAATGGAACCGGCGCCAGCACGGGCTTTCGGGCCTGACGGAGCGCTCCCGAGGCTCGAGCATCGACGAGGCCCGGGCGGAACAACTCGTGCTCGACTTCCTGCGGGTTTGGGTGGCGCCCCGCAGCGCGCCCCTGTGCGGCAATTCCATCTGGCAGGACCGGCGCTTCATCTCGCGCTACCTACCGGGGCTCGATCAGTTCCTGCACTACCGCCTGATCGATGTCTCGACGATCAAGGAGCTGTGCGGGCGCTGGCGCCGGGACGTGCACGGCTCGGCGCCCGTGAAGCGGGAAGGGCATCGCGCGCAGAGCGATGTGCTCGAGTCGATCGCCGAGCTGCGCCACTATCGCGGGCGGTTGTTCAACCCGCCGCCCGGCTGACAGGCTCCAGCCGGACGGTATGCCGTTCGGCTGCCATCCGGCGGCGACCCAGCTTGGATGAAAAACAGGAGCGCCGGTCAGGCGGCGCGGGAGCGGCTGCGCTGGCCGAGCACCTGCCGATCCTGCTTGCTCGAGCGGGCTTCGACGGCGCTGACGGCGTCGTTGATCAGGGTGCACAGCTCCTGGAACTCGTCGCCCTTGCGGATGCGCACCGGCCCGTTGGCCTCGCCGCGTACGACCTGGCCCAGGTAGGTCTCGAAGCGATAGATCGGGCCGGCGATGCGGTGCGTCAGCACCAGGCCGACCCCGACCATGAACGGCACCAGGAAAGCCAGGGAGAGCAGGCTGGACGAGCGCACGATGCTGGGCAATTCGTCCAGCAGCAGGTCTCCCTCCTTGGGCATGCGCTCCGCCAGCAGGCTCAGCGAGCGGCTGAGCAGGAACACCTGGAACAAGGCGGCCACGGCGGAGATGCCGATGAAGGTCAGGATCACCTTGAGCTGCAGCCGCGTCTTGACCAGCAGGCGGCTGCGCTTGAAGGGCGGATTTTTGGCGCTGTCGAACATGGTTTTGCTGGGTCGGCCGGACCCGTTGTTCTTCGGCCGGGAGGCCCTTAGGTCTGAGACCAAAGCCGGACCGGCCACCAGCGGGAAAATCTTTCGACGCGGGGCGCCTTGGCCCGCTCGGGGGCCCAGCGTTATCCTGCTCGGATGAAGCGACAGGAGCCCGCCTGCGTCGCCGAGCAGCGCGCGCCGACGTCCGCTCCCAGGCCGTCCGTTGAAGGCGCTGGAGCGCCGGGTCCCGGCCTCGCGCGGGGCAAAATAGGGCTCCTGCGCCGCACCCCGCGCTGGACCGGGAGCTGCGCCGCCTGGAGCCTCGGCCTGCTGGCCCTGGTGGCCTCGGGCTGCGGGTCGGAACCGGCACCGGAGCCGGGAGTCCAGCGCCTCGCCGTGGGTTTCGTGCCGAGCGACGAGGGGCTGCCCCTGGCGCTCGGTCGAGCCGCGGCGATCCCGGGGGAAGACAGCCTCGCGGCGGGGACCGAGATCGCGCTGGTCGAGACCGGGGGCAGCGAGGATCCCGCGGGCGTGTGGGTCGAGGCGGTCCTGGCCCCCGGCGCTTGGTTCGACGCCGGGGACGGCTATTGGATCGCCGACTCGCCGCTGTCCAACGAAGCCTTCGGCTATCAGGATGAGCTGGCCCAGCGGCTGCGCGCCGGCGAGCGCGAGTTCCAGCGCTACAAGCCCACGGCGGGCCAACCGCCGGCGCCCCCCCAGGGGCACTTCGGCGCCTTCCAGGGGCGCATCTACCTGCGCCTCGGACCCGCCGGGAGGCCGCCGGACGGGATGCGCTTCGCGCTGCGGATGCCGCGCGGAGTCGAGGACCCCAGCGGCGCCTGGCGGATCGAATTGGGCCGCCACTGCGGGGAGGGCTGGCCGCTGATCCCCGGGCGCCCGGAGGGTGTCGAAATCGAAATCCCGCAGGCCTGTCGCCTGCTGTTCCGCAGCGCGGCGATCGCGTTGCGCGGGCGCTACCCGGTGCCGCATCCGGATCCCGAGCTCCATGGCCGCAGCCGTGGGCTCGGACCCGAGCTGGGCCGGGTCCTGTTCGAGGTGCGCCTCGATGGCGAGACGCTCGCTCGCTTCGAAGAACCCTTGACCACCGAGGGCAGCGCAACCCCGCGCGCGGTGGAGCTCCCGGCGCGGCCGGGAACGAGCGCGCGGCTCGAGATCGCCGTGTCCGGTGCGCCGGCCTGGTGCGCTGCCCTGGCGCCGCGCTTGGCCCCGGCGGCCCTACCGAAGGCCAGGCGCCCCAACGTGCTGGTCGTGCTGGCCGACACCTTCCGTGCCGACAACCTGAGCGCCTACGGCTCGACCCTCGGTCTGACCCCGAGCCTCGACCGCTGGGCGCAGCGATCGCTGCTCTACGAGCGCGCTTGGACGCCGGGCGGCTGGACCCTGCCTTCCCAGGCCAGCCTGATGACCAGCCTGTGGCCCTTGCAGCACCGCGCCCTGACCGCCGAACAGGCGATCCCGGCGGCGGCGCGCACCCTGGCCGAGGAGCTCGCCTCCCGGGGCTACCGCACCGGGGCGGTCACCGACGGCGGCGTGGTCTCGCGGCGCCACGACTTCGAGCAGGGTTTCGAGTCTTTCGAGGAGCGCTTCCGCCCGCTCGAAGATCTGCTCGACGCGGCCCAAGCGTTCTTGGCCGAGGACGACGGCCGACCGACCTTCCTGTACCTGCACAGCTATCGCGTCCACCACCCCTACTACGCCAGCGCGGAGACCCTGGCGCGCCACGGTGAGCGCCTGGGCGCGGCGGAGGACTACGCCCGCGCGGAGGCGGCCCTGCGCGCGACTGGCTGGTGGAACCATCGGGGGCCCCTGCCGGACGGCCTGCGGCCGGCCATGGGGCGGCTCGAGGGCCTGTATCGCGCCGGCGTGATCGATTTCGACGCCGGATTGGGCGCGTTCCTCGATCGCCTCGAGGATTCGGGCTGGTTCGACCCCGGCTACCTGGTGTTCACCTCGGACCACGGCGAAGCCTTCGGCGAGCACGACAACTTCCGCCATGAGGGCGGGGTCTTCGAAGAGCAGAGCCGCATCCCGCTGTTCCTCGTCGGCCCGGGGATCGACCCCAAGCGCAGCGAACAGCCCGCCAGCTTGATCGACATCGCCCCGACCGTGATGGAACTGCTCCGGCTGCCCGCGGTCCTCGATTGGCGCGGGCGCTCGCTGCTGGGCGCTGGTCCGGGGGCACGCAGCCTGCTGTGCGTCGCCGGCGGCGATCGCCCCGAGCGCCCCTTGGCGGTGATCCAGTCCGGCCAGCACAAGCTGCTCGTGCCCGAGCTCGACCAGCGACCGGCCGCCCTGCAGGCGGCCTTCGATCTGGGCCGCGACCCCGCGGAGCGCAAGAACCGCTGGCCCGAGCAGCACGACGCCGTCCAGGGCCTGTTCCCGCGGCTCGAGCGGGACCTCAAGCAGTTCAACGACGAGGCCCTCGAAGAGACCCGCGCCTTCGGGGGCGGCATGGAGCACGTGCTCAACGTGCTCGGCTACCTCTCGCCGGCCCCGGAGGTAGCGGCGCCGGCGCCGAACGGCAGCGCGGCCGGGGCCGACGCCCCGCCCGACGGAACGAAGCCGCCCGCAGAGCCCGCGGGTACGACGCAGCCCGCCACCGGGGACTCGGTCCCCGCGAACCCAGAGTCCGGCGCGGCTGCTGGCGGGGCCGAGGCGCCCGGCGACGAAGCCGAGCTCCCGCCGTCCGAGGTCCCGCCGCCGGAAGCACCGCCCGCAGCACCGCCGGAGTCGTCGCCGGAATCGCCGACCCAACCGCCGTCTTGAGCGCGGCCCCGGGGGCCGGCCGGATCGCCGAACGGCGCGTGTTCGGGTGCCGAGAAGCCCGGCGGGGCGTGCGCGAGGGAGGCCCGAGGCGACCAAAACACGCAGGCCGGTACGCGCTCCCAGCGGCCGGGCGATCGGCGAGCAAAAGCGTGGCGCGGGCGTCCCCCGACCATCGCTGCCGCCCGCCGGCCGGCTTGCGGCTGAGCGGTTCGGCGCCTGCGCGCGGCGGTTTTTTGGCGCGTGGCGCCGCTTGTGGGTCTCCGAGGGGCGCGTCTCGGCAAGCTCTCTCGAAAAAATCCGGACCGGGCACGGCCGGCCGATCAGGGCCCTGCGCCGGCCCGCGGAGGCCCTCTCGGGGGGCCGCTTTCCCTGCGAACGGTCGGGGGGAGCCGACCGGGCTCAGGGGAGCCGGGGCGGGGCTTGGGATCCGGGCGCCACCGACCGATCAAGGGAACGGGCCCCAGCCCGGGCCCACCCTCCGTTGGACACCCCGCCGACTCGCAAGCACGACCAGGCCGCGCTGGTCGCCCGTCTGACGCGCGCGCTGCAGCGCGGGCGGCTCCGCGAAGCCCAGCTGATCCTGCGGGGCTCGCCGGACCTGACCTCCCTCTCGCCGGCCCTGGCCTGCCTGTGCGGCGACGCTCTGGCGCTGTCTTCGCATCGCTACGCGCGGCCATCGAGCCTGTTCGAGACCGACCCGCTGACCGGGCTCGACGCGCTCTTCGCCGCGGTCCTCTCGCGGGTCCACAGCCTTTCGAGGCGCCATGCGGAAGGCCAGCGCGAGTGCCTGCGCCTGTTGCTCGAGGCCGGGGGCTCGCCGGACGCCTGGCGTGAACTCGAGGGCGAGGAAGGGCCGCGCCGCGAAAGTCTGCTGGCCGCCGCGATCCGAGGTGCCGGTGAGCGCGCGCTGATCGAGCTGCTGCTCGAGCGCGGCGCCAACGTCCAGGAAGCCGACGCACTGGAGGCCGCGGTGCAACAGGAAAGCCCCGAAGCCTTCGAGCTCTTGCTCGAGCGCGGCGCTCGGCCCCAGGGCAGCCAAGCGCTGTGCGCAGCGCTGCGGCGGGAGGAGCCCGGGCGCATCGCGCGCCTGCTGCGCCTGGGCGCGGATCCGAGCGGCGAAGGCGAAGCCAGCGAAAATCCGCTGCTCGTGGCCCTGGCAGAGGAGCGTTCGCGGGAGGTCTTCTCGCTGCTGCTCTCGGCCGGCGCCGATCCGCGGCTCAGGACACCCGAGGGCCTGTCCGTGTATCAGGTGGCGCTGCGCCAGGGCCTGATCGCCCAGGCGGACCTGCTGGTCGGCCTGGGCGCGGACCCCCACGTCGAGCGCGTGGACTGCCTGTTCAGCTATTGCTCGCGCGGCATGGTCGACATGGCGCTGGAGGTGCTCTCGGGCAATCCGGAGCTGTTCGATCGCGCCGCCAACCCCGAGGAACGCCTGCTGGTCGATGCCGTGCGGCTCGACAAGCGCCGCGCGGTCTCGGCCATGCTGGAGGTGGGCTTCGCGGTCCAATCCGCTCCCGAGGGAGATCAGCCCCTGCACGTGGCCGCGCGCCATGGCCGGAGCGAACTGATCCGCCCGCTGATCGATGCGGAGGCGCCGCTGCGGGCGCGCAACCGCTCGGACCGCACCCCCCTGGCCCTGGCGGTGCGCAGCTGCGCGGAGCCGCCCCTCGGGGCCGGAGACCCGCTGCAAACCGTGCGGGCGCTGCTCGAGGCCGGCGCCTGGCCCGAGGCCTGGATGCTGCGCTCGGCGGACGACGACCTGGCCGAGCTGCTGAATCGCTATCTGGCGGCCTGACGGACGCAAGCCGCTGCGAGGATCCCCGGAACGACCGGCTACGACCGGCGACCGCTCGCGCTCCGTACGGCTAGGGGGAGCCGATCGTGAAGCTCTGGCTGGCCGGATCGAAGCGCAACGACGCGCTGCGCAGGCGCTGCTCGAGCGCGCTCCATAGAGGCCCGCTCTCGAAGTCGGGGCCGGCCGAGCGCAGCGCCTCGAGGGGCAAGCCGAAGTCCTGCGCCAGGGCCCGATAGAGCTGCAGCCGTGGCCGGTTCCCGGCGGGCAGGCCGCTGCGCGCTTCGAGCTCGGCCAGCGCGGCCAGCACATCGCCCCGCGGGGTCACCGGCAAGCGGCGCAGGCGGCCGTGCTGGCGGGCCCATTCGAGCGCGCGCTGCGGGTCGCTGTCGGGGCCGCTCGGTTGGGCCGCGTAATCGCCGCACAAAAAAGGCCAGCCGTCGATCCACACCAGCGGGTAATCGGGCCAGCCGGCCAGCGGCGCACGCGGGCGTGGCTCGAGCGCTCCCAGGCTGAACGGCGGGCAGGCGGGCGCCCCCGGCAGGGCCTCGAACAGCTGCGGAACGATCAGCCAGACCGCGCCGGGCGAACCGGTCTCCACCAGGCCCGGGCGCGGCTCGACCGGCGGCCAGAGCGGCTCGTGACCCAGGCGGTCCAGGTAGCTCTGCAGGCTGGCCAGGGCGAGCTCGCCGCCGAGGGCCCGCAGCCGATTGAGCGCGCGCACCAGCGCCAGGGGGTCGAAGGGCCCCTGGTCGGGGGGCGCCACCGCGGCGATGGCCTCGAGCTCCGGGCTCGCGCGGGAAGCCGCCGGCAAGAGCAGGCTCTGCTCGCTGGACTCCCAGGGGCGAAAGCGGCCTCCACCGGCATCGCTGGCCAGGACCGCCCGGTGCAGGCCGGGCTGGCCGACCCGCCGGGCCAACAGGCGCGCCGGCAGGCTGGCCTGAAAGCTGCCGTCGCTGCCGAGCTCGAGCTCCACCTCCACGTGCTGCCCGGCGCCGAAGTGGATGCCGCGCGGGCTGTCTTGCTGGCGCACCCAGCGCTCGCCGGCCGACAGGGTCCAGTCCGCGGGCCGGTCCGGCTCCACCGCCAGGAGCAGCCGGAGCGGATCGCTGGGCCAGGGCCCGGGCCGGCCCGAGCGCTCGAGCCGACCGCGCAGGACCAGGCGGGCGCCGAGCCGTTGGCCGGGGCGCTCGGCGGCCGGCGGCGTGAGCTCCTCCACCGGCGCCAGCCACAGGCGCGCGCCGCGCAGCCAGGCCGGCGTCGCGGATTCCTGCGCCTCGGGAACGGGCGTCGCCCCGGCGCAGGCGCCAAGCAGGGCCAGCAGGAGCCAGAGCAACCCCCGCGCAGGGGCCGGCCCGAGCCAGCCCCGGGCGAGGGGCCGCCCGAGGTTGGCCCGGGGCGGGGGCTCGGCGCGAGGATTCGAGGGCATGGGGCGGCTGGTGGGTTCGGCGGCGGCGGGTCTGGGGCGATCGGCCTGCCGGGGGCGAGCTGTGGGCCTTCGGGGCCGCTGGCGGGCCGCCACAAGCGAGGCGGACAGGCTGGCTCGGACCCCGGAGTGCTGGTCGGGCCGAGCGCTGCGCCGCCGCAGGGCCGGGCGGTTCCCAAAGGACGCGGGAACCGACCCTGGCCGGGCGGCATTATTCCGCGGCATGCGCCTCCCCGTCACCGTCCTGTCCGGCTTCCTGGGCGCCGGAAAGACCACCCTGCTGGCCCAGCTCCTGACCAACCGCGCCGGCCGGCGCATCGCGGTGCTGGTCAACGAAATGTCCGAGCAAGGCGTCGACGGCGCCCTGTTGCTCGCCGCCCAGCAGGCCGGGGTCTCGATCGACCGCAGCGAGGAGCGCCTGGTCGAGCTCTCCAACGGCTGCATCTGCTGCACCCTGCGCGAGGACCTGCTCGAGGAGGTCGGTCGCATCGCCGACCTGGGCGGCTACGACGCGCTGGTGATCGAGTCCACGGGGATCTCCGAGCCCCTGCCCGTGGCCCAGACCCTGTGCCTCGAATTCGAGGATCGCGCCTCGGTCGCCGACCGGGTGGCAGTGGACACCCTCGTGACCGTGGTCGATGCGCAGCGTTTTTTGAGCGATGCGGGCAGCGCCGAGGAGCTCTCCGAGCGCGGCTGGGCCAGCGACGAGCACGACCGCCGCGCCGTGGCGCAACTGCTGATCGAGCAGGTCGAGTTCGCGACCCTGATCGTGATCAACAAGATCGACCTGGTTTCCCCGGCCCGGCTGATCCAGCTCGAGCGCCTGCTGCACGACCTCAATCCGGGCGCCGAGATCGTGCGCGCCGAGCGCGGCCGCGTGCCGCTCGAGAAACTGATCCACACGCGCTCCTTCGACCTCGAGCTGGCCCAGGCCTCCGCCGGCTGGGCCAGGGCGCTGCTCGAGGAGCACCGCCCGGAAAGCGAGGCCTATGGCTTCGGCTCGCTGGTGTTCCGCGCGCGGCGCCCGTTCCACCCCCAGCGCCTGATGGATTTCCTGCAATCCGCGGAGATGCGCCAGGTGCTGCGCTCCAAGGGCTTCGTGTGGGTCGCCAGCCGCCCGCGGGTCAAGGTCTTGCTGCAGACCGCCGGACAGCAGGCCACGGTCGATCCCGCCGGCGAATGGTGGGCGCTGACCCCGCGCGAAGCCTGGCCCGAGAGCGGCGAGGCGCGCGAGCAGATCGAGCGCTCCTGGGACCCCGAATTCGGCGATCTACGGCAGGAATGGGTGCTGATCGGCATCGACCTGCCGCGCGAACGCCTGGAACAGGCCCTCTCCCGTGCCCTGCTGAGCCCGCAGGAGCTGGCCCTCGGCGAAGCCGGTTGGAGCGCCTTCGAAGACCCGCTGCCGCGCTGGGACGAAGACGCCCCGCACGCCTGAAGCGCGGCGCAAGGGCGCGGGCGAGCCGCCGGCCGCGCCGCGGCGCTGCGCGGACCGCCGGGATCGAGCGCCCGCGGCGCCGGGTCTTGCCCGGAACCCCGCGCCGGGCGGGCGGCGCGGGCCGCGCGGTTAGGAGCGAATTCTTCGCTCGATCGAAAATTGCCCGCCGAGGCGCGCGTTAGGGTCGCCCATGGAAAGTCGAGTTTGGCCGTCGTTGTGCCTGGCGCTGCTCCTGGTCGCATGCCGCGGGAGCGGGCCGTCGGCCGGATCGGGCGAGTCCGCGGGGCTGCCTCCCGCGGCACCGCGGCTCGAGCTGTGGGCCGCCGTGCGCGGGGAGCAAGCCCTGCTGGTGCTGGACGGCGAAACGCTCGAGCCCCTGCGCCGGATCGAGCTGGGGCTCGGGGCCCACGAGCTGTGTTGCTCGCCGGACGGGCGCCTGGGGGTGGGCAGCGCCTACGGCGGGCCGGGGCCCGGTCACCAGCCCGCCGACCAGCGCCTGGCGGTCTTCGACCCGGGCAGCGGCGCCCTGCTCGCGATCCATGACCTGGACCGGCACCAGCGGCCCAACGACCTCGAATTCCTGGCGGACGGCCGGCGCCTGTGGGTCACCTCGGAGGTGCTCGGCCAGGTGGTGCTGCTCGACGCCGTCAGCGGCCAGATCGAGCGCGAGGTGGCGCTGCCCCACAAGACCGGGCACATGCTGGCCCTGGCACCCGCAGCCTCCAGCCCGGGCGGTGCCGGGCGGCTGTTCGTCAGCCACGTGGCGCCCGGGGCGGTGACGGCCCTGGATGCGGCCAGCGGCGCGATCCTCGGCCAGGTGGCCACGCAGTTCGGGGCCGAAGGCATCGCCGCCAGCGCCGACGGGACCCGGGTGTGGTGCCTCAACAACCGCTCCGGAACGATCAGCGTGCTGGACGGCGTCGCGCTCGAGACCCTGGCCACGCTGCCCTGCGAAGGCTTTCCATTCCGGGTCGAACTCTCCGCCGACGGGCGCCGGGCCCTGGTCTCCTGTCCCGCCAGCCAGGAGCTGGCCCTGTTCGACGCCCAGGGCCTGGTCGAGCTGCGCCGCATCGCTCTGCACGGCGAAGGCGGCGAACCCTCACCCCAGGCGGTGGCGATCAGCCCCGACGGCCGCTTCGGCTACGTGGCCCGGGCTGGCCAGAACCGCATCCTGCGCCTCGACCTCGACAGCGGAGCCGTGCTGGCCGAGCGCGAAACCGGTCCGCTCCTCGACCCGTTGCTGCTGAAGGGCTGAAAGCGGCCGGACCGATCGTAGGGGTGCGGGAGCCGTCCCCGGGGACGAGCCTGGGAGTCAGACCGTCGGCGCCTGCCTGTTTCAGCGCGAAGGGTCGGGCTTGGGATGGATGTGGACGCGGGTTCCGGCGATGTGCTCGAGCCCGAAGTCGCGGATGGCGACGAGCACGGGCCAGAGCGCGCGGCCGCTGGCGGAGAGTTGGTAGGAATTGGCCCCGGCGCGCTCTGCGGAGGGCCGGGCTTCCACCAGCCCGGACTGCACGAGGCGCTTCAGACGCTCGGCGAGGATGTTGGTCGCGATGCGTTCCGGGGAAGCGCTGAACTCGTGGTAGTGCGACTTGCCGGCGAAGAGGTCGCGGATCACGAGCAGCGTCCAGCGATCGCCGAGAAGGTCGAGCGTGCAGGCCACGGGGCAGACCGAGCGACGATCAGTCTTGGCCATTGAAATGGTCGAAATAGGGGGCCGATTCGAGCGCGCGCAGCGCCTCGCGCCAGCTGGGCAGCCCCTGGTCAAGCGGCCATTCGAGCTGGGCGAAACGGGTCCTGCGGAGCGCGCTGCGACCCTGGCGCATCGCCTCGCGATGGCCCGGGGCGCGCACGAAAGCGCTATGGCTGGCCTCGTCGCGCCACACGGTCAGGGTCCAGACCTCGGAGCCGAAGAGCTGTTTCCGGCGGGCATACGCCAGCAACCCGGGATAGGCCTCTTGGGCCTCGAAGGAACGGAACAGGTCGCCGGTGGCGGCATCGAAGGGGCTGCGCTTGTCCCGGCGCAGCACCGCGTGCGTGACGCTGACGTAGAGCGTGTCGCCCGTCGCGCCGGGCTCCGTGCGCCAGTGCAAAGGGGTCGAAACGGCGCAGCCCGGCACCCACGCGAGCACGAACAGCAGCGTGGCCAGGGACAGGGCCCAGCGCAGGGCCGGGCGAATGGGAG
>JBIKLM010000462.1:0-3422 GCA_044359835.1 Planctomycetota bacterium | reverse complement strand
TGGCCAGTCCGGGGTTGTTCGAGTCGCTGCGCGTCCAGGGGGCCCTCGATCTGGGCCCGAACCCCGGGGCCGAGCTGGACCTCGAGCTCCAGGGTTTCGCCCCAGAAGCGGCCGCGCCGTACCTGGACGCGGCGGGGCTGCGCTCGACCTGGCGCGCCGGCGAGCTGCGCCTGCGGCTCTCGGCGCAGACCCGTGCCGAGGGCGCCGGCCCGCAGCGCACCGATCTGCGCTTGGCGGAGCTCGAATGGATCGACCGGGCCGCGGACGGGGCCGATCCCGTGCCGCGCCTGCGGCTCGGCGAGCTGGCCGTCGAAGGCCTGGCCGCTGGCCCGGACGGCGCTCTGGACGTGGCCGCCCTGCGCCTCGATGGCCTGGCCCTCGAAGCGCGCCGCGACGCGGCCGGACGCTTGACTGTGCTGGGCTTCGAGCAGAGCGCCGAGCCCGCGCCGGCGCGGGCGGCGGCGCTGGCCGCGGCGTCGGCGGCCGAGGCCGGCGCTGCCGCGGCCCCGGCTCCGGGCGGCGCTGCCGCCGCCGCGGGCCGAGCGGCAAAGGAGCCGCCCGGCATCACGATCCAAAGCATCGAAGTGGGCTCCGTCGAGCTGGCTTTCGAGGACCAAGCCAGCCCGGGGGCACCGCGCCTCGCGACCGCGCCGCTGGCCCTGACCGCCCGCGACCTGGCGCTCTTCGGCGGCCGGCCCTGCGCCGGCGAAATCGCCTTCGAACTCGGCCTGGCCGGGCTGTTCCAGCGCCTGTCCGTCGCCGCCAGCCTGCAGCCGCCGAGCGCCGGCCAAGGCCTGGGGCTTTCCGGTCGCTTCGATCTGTCCGGGCTCGACTATGCGGCCCTGCGGCCCCTGCTGGCCGAGGCCGGCGTGCAGCCGGAGCAGGCGCCGGCGGCCCTGGCGGGCGAGTTCGGTGGCGCGCTGTGGACCCTCGGAGATCGCATGGCCGTGGAAGCGCGGCTGGCCGGTCTCGAGTGGCGCAGCGGCGAGCGCCTCGAGGCCGCGCTGGGGGAGCTGACCTGGAGCGGCGCGCGCTTCGGTGCGCAGGAGCTGTCCTTGGGCCGGCTGCGCCTCGCCGACGGCCGGCTGGGGGTCGAGCGCGATGCCGAAGGCGGCTTGCATCTGCTCGGCTTGCGCCTGCTGCCGCCGGAGGCTTCGAAGCCGACGCCCGCAGAAGACGGCTCCGCGGGGGCGAGCCCGGGCGCTGCGACGCCCACGCCGTCGACGCCCGTCGCCTCGGCGCCTGCACCTGCCGCGGCCCCCGGCGACGAGCCGGCGGGCGCGCCCCTGCGGCTCGAGCGCTTCGAACTCGAAGGCCTGCGCCTCGACTGGCGCGACCGCGCCCTGCCCGCGCCGGTCGACCTCGGCCTCGAGCTCTCTGCCTGGCTGCAGGGCTTTTCGAGCCGCCCCGAGGACCCGCCCGCTTCCTTCGATCTGGGCCTGTCCCTGGCCCCCGATGCCGGCCGCTTGAGCTTGGCCGGCAACCTGGCCAGCGCCGGCGGCTCCCTGGCCCTGGACGCGTTCCTCGACGGCCGCGGGCTCGAATTGGCGCCGCTCTCCGGCTACCTGCCGGAGGGCGTGCGCAGCGAATGGCAGCGCGGCCGCCTGCAGGCCCGGCTTTCGGCGCGCCTGACGCCCGAGTCCGGGGCCCAGCGCCTGAGCGCCGCGGTCGAGCGCTTCGAGCTTTGCCCCAGCGACGGCGAGCCGGCGGCTCTGGCCTTCGAGTCCCTGTCCGTGGCGGCCTTGGCGCGCGCCGGCGGCGAAAACCCCGGCATCGAAGGCCTCGAGCTGGCGCTGAGCGGCGCCGAGCTCGCGGCGCGCCGGTCGACCGACGGGGCCCTGCACCTGCTCGGGCTGGCGCTGGCCCCGCCGGCGACCCCGCAGGCCGCATCGGCGGGGCCCGAAAACGGCGCACTCCAGGCCGAGCCCGGGGCCGCGCCGGCGCCCGCCGCTGAGCCGTCCCCTGCGGCGACCCCGACGACGCCACCGCCCGCGCCCGACGCCGCGGCGCGCCCGGAGGTCGCCGTCGCCGTCGCCCCGAGCCCGGCCCCTCAGGCGACCGCCCCGGCCAACGCGGCGCCGCCGGCCGCGCGGCCGCGGCGCACCATCCCCAGGGTGCAGCTCGAGCGCTTCGACCTCGAACTGGCGCGCTTCGAATACCTCGATCAGAGCGCCAGCGAGCCCGCGCCTCTGGCGCTCCGCCTGCGCCTCTCGACGCCGCGGCCGCTGCGGCTGCTCGACCCGCAGCCCGAGCGCATCGAAGCCTTGGAGCTGTCGCTGGACGGTCGGCTCGAACCGGGCCTCGAGCGCTTCGGATTCACGCTGCGCGCCGAGCCCTTCGAGCTCGATCCGTGGGCCGAATTCGAGTTTGGCTTCGAGGGCCTGCACGCCGGCGAGCTGGCCAAGCTGGCCCCGGCCTGGTTCGAGGGCCTCGATCCGAGCGCCCTCTCGGACGCGAGCTTCGGCTTCAAGGCGCGCGCCGAATTGGACCTGCCGCGCCGCGAAATCCTGGATTTCGACGTTTCTTCGGGTCTGTCGGCGAATCTGCGCCTCGACGGGCTGGCGCTGCGCGGCGAGCCCGCGGGGCCGGCCCTGGTAGGTCTCGAGCGCCTGGAGGTCGAAGGGCTGCGCTATCTGCCGGCCAACGGCGATCTGAGCATGCGCTCGGTCGAGCTGACGCGCCCCGCGGGACGGGTGCGCGTGCTGCCGGAGGGCCTGCAGGTGGCCGGCCTGACGCTGCTGGCCGAGGCCAAACCCGCCGCTGCGGCCTCCGCGCCGGAGAGCGCGCCATCCGCCGAGATCCCGCCCGCGGGCGAAGCCCCGCCCGCGGCCGAGGCGGGCGCCCCGCTGCCGACCGCCGCCGCGGAACCCGCCCCCGCCCAGCGCCGTGGCGACATCAGCGTCGGGCAGTTCCTGGTCAGCGGCCTCGACTTCGAATTCGAGGACCGCACCGGCGAACGCCCGCTGACGCTGCCCTTCAACCAGCTCGAGGTCGACGTGCGCGGCCTGTCCACGCGGGCGCTGCGCGAAGCGCTGCCGCTGCGCTTCAACTTCTTCCTGGGCGCCGGCGAGGTCGAGCTGCGGCGGCACCAGCGCGCCAGCTCCCTGCTCGCCGGGGTGGTCGGCGCCGCCGGCCGCGCCGTGGCCGGGTCCAAGGACGAAGCGCAGTACGAGCTGCGTCCTTTGATGCAGGAGATCAGCGCCGTGGGGCGGGTGACTCTGTACCCCGCGCCCGAGGGGTTGGTCCGCCTCGACGTGGCCGGGCTCGAGCTGTCGGCCTTTTACGGTCTGGCCCAGCGGGCCGGCGTCGAGATCGACGACGGCGTGCTCGACTTCAAGCTGCGCACGCGGCTCGAGGGCCAGGATGGCATCCAGGTCGAGACCCGCGCGACCTTCACCGACCTGTCCCTGTCCGAGCCCGCC
>JBIKLM010000461.1:0-3424 GCA_044359835.1 Planctomycetota bacterium | reverse complement strand
CGCGAGTTCGGCAAACGTCCCGGCCGCGGCCGCTCGCAGGGCGCCGGAATCGCCCTCGAGGGGCGCCATGGCCATCAGACCGCGCGGCTCGAGGTGCGAGGCCTGGAACAGGGCCGCCAGGGCCGTGGGCAGTTCGCGCGGGGCGAAGCCGGTCTTGTTCGCCTCTCCGGTCAGGGCCAGCTCGAGGAACACGGCGGGACGCAGGCCCTCCTCGGCGGCGATGCGCTCCAGGGTCTCGATCAGGGCCAGGGAATCGACCGAATGGATCACCTGGGCCAGGCGCAGGACCCGGCGGGCCTTGTTGCGCTGCAGGTGCCCCAGGAAGTGCCAGGTGGCCTCCCCGGCGCCCTGGGCGTCGAACCAGGCCCGTTTGGCCTCCAGCTCCGCCAGGCGGTTCTCGCCGAAGTCGCGCTGGCCGGCCAGGTACAGGCCGTGGGCGACCTCGGGGGTCACGCTCTTGGTCACGGCGATCAGGCGCGGCGGGCGAGCGCATCCCCGGGACAGGCTCGCGGCCTCGATCTCGGCCAGGACGGCGCTCAGGTTGTTGCTCGGGCGAGCGTGCACACGGCGAGGTTAACCGCTGGGCCCCGCTCGGTCACCGCTCCAAGGCTCGGACCGGACCGCCGGCGGCGTGGGCACCGGCTCCGGCTCCCGATGCCAGAGGCCGGGAACGGCGCGCGGGCCCCGCTCATCCAGCAGCAGGACCAAGCGCGGCCGCGCGGCCGCCGGGATGCCCGCGTCCCGCGCCAGTTCGGCCAGGGTCCCGCGGCGTCCCCGCGGCAGGGGCAGGCGCAGGCCCAGCTCCGCGCGGCGCCAGCGCAGACTCGGCGGGGCCGGCTGGCGCTCTCCAGGCAGCAGCGCGTCGCCCGGGGCCAGGGCGCGGCCCGGGCCAAGGTGCAGGGGCCCCGCGAGGTCCCAGGTGCGCTCGCCCGCGGGCAGGGGCGGGTGCGGGGGCAGCAGCAGGACCCGCTCGCTCTCGGCGACCAGCAGCCAACCGCCGGGCAGGCCGATCTCCAGGGGCGCGCCGCATCCGAGCGCCTGGGCCAGGCTGGCCAGGTGCCGGGCGCCGGGTTCGCGGCCCAGGGCGGACCAAAGCAGCGCGCGCAGGCAGCGCTCGCGGGCGAAAGGCGGCAATCCGCGCAGCGGTGCCTGGGCCAGCACGAGCGCCGGGGGCGAGCCCGCCACGGCGGGGGACCAGGGGGCGATTTCGAAGCGCAGAGCCGGCAAGCGCGGCGCGAGCGCGCGCTCGAACTCCAGGGCCGCCTGCGAGAGGCGCTCGAGCGCTTCCTGGGCCGCGGCACCGGGGCCGTCGCCGCGGGTCGGCCAGAGCCAATGGCGCAGCCGGTTGCGGGCCGCCAGCGGCTCTTCGTTGCTGTGGTCTTCGCGCCACTCGAGCCCCAGGCGCGCGGCCAGTGCGCGCACTTCGGCGCGCGAGAGATCCGCCAGCGGGCGGATCAAGCGCCAGCCGCCGAGTTCGCTGCCTCCGGCGGGCGGATCGAGGGCCAGGCTGGCCAGGTCGTTGCCCCGCAGCCAGCGCCAGAGCACGGTTTCGGCGCGGTCTTGGGCCTGATGGCCGAGGGCCAGGAAGCGCGGCGCGGCGGCCGCGGGCTCGCTGGCCTCGAGCCGCGCGAGGGCGCGTTCCATGGCCCGGCGGCGGGCGCTGCGCGCGCGCTGCTCGAGCCCGGGCCCCGGCGCCAGCGGGGCCCCGGGAGCCAGCAGACGCAGCCCCAAAGAGCGGCACAGACGGCGGCAGAAGGCGGCATCGGCCTGACTCGCCCGGCCGCGCAGCCGATGGCGCGCGTGCACTGCGCAGGGCGCGCCCCCGCGCGCCGCCGCCAGGTGCAGCAGCAGCACGGAATCGGCCCCACCGGAGAGCGCCACGGTGAGCTGCGCGCCCGCCGGCAGCCCCAGGGCGCTCCACAGCGCTGCGGCCCGCGGCTGGTCGAGGCCCTGCGCAGCGATCTGCTCCCACAAGCGGCGGCGCTCGGCGCGGCCCGCGGCCGTCGGCCAGGATCCGGCGGCCTGCGGCGTTCGGTCGCAGGCCGGCGAGCGGCGTCGTTCGGGCGTCGGCCGTTGCTCGGGAGTCTGTTGCATGGGCCAGCGGCGGCAATCCGCGGGAGAGGCGCGCGGCCCGGTTGGCCCGGGGCCGCGCGGCTCGTTATGGTCTCTCGCGCCCGAGGGTACCGCTCGGCCGCCGCCGCTGCGCTCCGCGCAGGGCCGCAGCCGTCCGGTCACCCCGCGCCCCCTCGCCCCCGGATGCCCCCCCGGCGGGCGGCCCGCCCCGCGCCGGCCGCCCTGCCCCGGCGCCCGCCGAGCGGGCCTTCCCCCGACCCGCCCGGGACCCTGCGGCCGACGCCCGCGGTGACGCCCGAAAACCGAAGACCCCGGCCAGACCGGGGCTGCCCAACGCTGCATCGCCCATGGCCATCCAGATCGCCATCAACGGTTTCGGCCGCATCGGCCGCAACGTGTTCCGCATCCTCCACGGTCGCACCGACATGGAAGTCGTCGCGATCAACGACCTGACCAGCCCGGACGTGCTGGCGCACCTGCTCGAGTACGACTCGGTGCTGGGCCGCTTCGGCGCCAAGGTCAAGGCCGGCAAGGACTCGATCACGGTCGATGGCAAAAAGATCCTGATCACGGCCGAAAAGGACCCCGCGGCGCTGCCCCACAAGGCCAACAAGATCGACTTCGCGATCGAAGCCACCGGCGTCTTCGCCAGCCGCGCCGATTGCCAGAAGCACATCGATGCGGGCGCCAAGAAGGTGCTCCTGACCGTGCCGCCCAAGGACGAGATCGACGCCATGATCGTGATGGGCGTCAATCAGGAAACCCTGAAGCCCGAGCACAAGATCATCAGCAACGCCTCCTGCACGACCAACTGCCTGGCGCCCCTGGCCAAGGTGCTCGACGACGCCTTCGGCATCGAGAAGGGCCTGATGACCACGGTGCACGCCTACACCAACGACCAGCGCATCCTGGACCTGCCCCACAAGGACCTGCGCCGGGCCCGCGCCGCGGCGCTCAACATCATCCCGACCTCGACCGGCGCCGCGCGCGCGGTCGGCAAGGTGCTGCCGCACCTCAAGGGCAAGCTGGATGGCACTTCGATGCGCGTGCCGGTGCCGGTCGGCTCGGTGGTCGACCTGGTGGTGACCCTGAAGAAGGCAGTGACGGTCGAGTCGATCAACCAGGCCATGGAAGCCGCCGCCAAGACCAAGGGCTTCAAGGGCATCATCGAATACTCGACCGCCGAGCTGGTCTCGAGCGACGTGATGAAGAACCCGCACAGCACCGTGTTCGACTCCCTGTCGACCATGGTGATCGGCGAGAACGTGGCCAAGGTCATCGCCTGGTACGACAACGAGTGGGGCTACAGCAGCCGGGTGGTCGACCTGATCAAGTTCGCCCACGGCCTCAA
>JBIKLM010000082.1:0-12275 GCA_044359835.1 Planctomycetota bacterium | reverse complement strand
GGTCACCTAGGCCTCGCAATTGAGACCCAGGACACAGGCTCCGATGGGTTGTTCGGCCAGGTGCAGCTTCAGGCAAATTCCGCTCGAAGCAGTGACCTCGATTTTGAGCGTCTTGGTGAGCAGGAGATTCGCGTCGGTATCGGCTGGACCAGGATTCGCGACGCAGCCCGGGCAGGGGATGGGAATCACGATCTGCGCGCTTGCGTTGGATGCGGCAAGCAGGAACAGCACAGTGGCGGCTGCGATCGAGGAACTGGCATGAACCATGTTGGCAAGGGTGGTTCGAGGGAGGTCTGGCCAGGCGAGGCCCTGGGGAAGTGAATCTCTACGGGCTGTGCACCCTAGGCCCAGCCCCCCCCTGTCAATCCCCAGCTCGAGACCGGGGCTCCAAGCCTGGATCCGGGAAATTACCCCCGATCCGGGCTGCCGCTTTCGTGCACAGGTTCCAGATTGCGCGCCACATAGCGCCTTGCGGATTTCGGTCATCCGGCCTGGGAGCGGCCCGACTCGAAGCAGAGGCCGCTGGGGAAAGCGTCAAGCCCGCCTGTCAGCTGCGCGGGCCGGCGCGCAGGTCGGAGAGCACGGCCAGGTAGTCGGGCGGCGGTTCGGCTTCGAAGACCAGCTCGCGGCCGTCCGCGGGGTGCTGCAGGGCCAGGCGCTCGGCGTGCAGCATGACCCGGGGAGCGCTCGGCAGGCGGCGGCGCAGCAGCTCGGGCACGTTGCCGCGATAGAGCGGATCGCCGAGGATTGGATGGCCGATGGATTCGAGGTGCACGCGCAGCTGGTGGGTGCGCCCGGTTTTGGGCTCCAGGCCCAGGCAGGCGGACTCGGCGAAGACCTCGCGGCGCTCGTAGAAGGTCTCTGCGGGCCGCCCTTGCCCTTCCGGCGCGATCGACATGCGATCGGGCGAGCGCGTCGAACGCTGGATCGGCGCCGTGATCCAATCGGTCAGGAAACGCGGGACGCCGATGACCAGCGCCTGATAGCGCTTGGCCACACGCCGCTCTTGGAATTGCTCCAGCAGCCCGCGCCCGACGGTCTCGTCGAGCGCGATCACCAGCACCCCGGAGGTCTGGGCGTCGAGGCGATGCACGATGCCGGCACGGTCCTCGCCCTGCAGCTCCGGCAATCGGCCGTAGCGCGCCTGGGCCCATTCGGCGGCGCTGCCCCCGCGTTTCGAACCGGCCGGGTGGGTCAGCATCCCGGCCGGCTTGTCGATCGCGACCAGCCAGCGGTCCTCGAAGATCACGCGCGGCTCGGGGCCCGCGGGGGCCGGCTCGGGAACCGGGGCCCACTCCGAGTTCCATTCGAGCACCTGGCCCGCTTCGAGGGGCTGGGCGGGACGCTCCGCGGGCTGGCCGTCGAGGCGCGCCATGCCGGCCTGGATGCCGGCCTGGATGCGGGTCCGGGAGAGCTCCGGGAGCAGGTCGCAGAGGGCCTTGTCGAGGCGTTGGCCGGCCCAGGCGGGCGGGACCACGATCTGGCGGAAGGGGCGGGGCGATCTGGGCATCGGCGGCGGGCGCCACCCGGGAGCTCCCGGCGCTCGGCCACGCGACCCGTTAGGATGCCCGCCGAAGCGCCCCAGCGCGAGCCCGGACCGTTGGCCCGTCCGGGCCGGCTGTTACACACCGCCCGTCGGCGGTTACAACCCGGCCTTCCGGCACAGCCTCTCGGATCCCCAGCGATGAACCCGAAGCCCCTCTTGGTCAGCGGTCTGCCCTGCCTGGCCTCCGTGGTCGTCCTCCTGAGCCCCGCCTGCGGATCGCCCCGGGCCGCCTCCGAGCCGCCCGCAGGCTCCCCGGCGGCCCCTCGGTCGGCCTCGTCCGCCCAGGAGCCGGGGCCCTCGACGAAGAAAGGCGCCGCCAGCCAAGAGGACAAGAAGGGCGGCACGTTGAAGTCGGCCCCGGCCCCCGTCGGGCCCCCGGGCATGGTCTTCATCCCGCCCCAGCAAATCGTCCTGGGCGCGCCCTTCGAGGAGCTGGAGGAACTGCTCAAGGAGGCCGGAGCCACGGCGGCCGAAATGGCCCCCAACCTGGCCCCGGAGTACGCCGGTGAAACCAAACGCCGTCCGACCAAGGAGGTCCCCGGCTTCTTCCTTCAGAGCACCGAGGTCACCAACGAGCAGTACCTCGAGTTCGTGCGCACCACGGGGCACCGGCCGCCCATCGATTGGGGCACCAAGGCGATCGACGAGGCCCAGGCCGCCTTCGTCAAGGCCGATTTCGAGGCCCGCGAGGCCGCCAAGCGCGAGGGCAAGCCCGTGCCCCCCGCCACGCCTTTCGACCGCATCGCCTGGTGGCAGAAGAATCACAGCTCCAGCACCTGGGCGCTGCCGGAGGGCCAGGAGGCTTTCCCGGTGGTCAACGTGGACTTCCAGGACGCCGATGCCTATGCCCGCTGGGCCGGCCTGCGCCTGATGAGCGAGTTCGAGTTCCAGGCTGCCGGCGGGCGCGCGGCCGACAAGCTGGGCCAGCGCTTCCCCTGGGGCAACGAATGGATCGATGGCCTGGCCAACACATCGGAGCGTCATCGCGGCAAGACGACCCGCGTGATGCCGGCCGGGGCTAGCCCCGGCGCCGTCAGCCCCTTCGGGGTACACGACCTGTCGGGCAACGTCTGGGAATGGACCGCGAGCCCCTTCAAGGCGCTGATCGAGCGCTGGAAGACCGAGACCATCGAGGTGGGCCAGCGCGGCGAGAAAGTGGCCCTGGCCGCGCCCTTCGACGCCGACCAGCGGGTGGTCGTCGGGGGAGCCTACGTGGCCGGCCAGCTGACGGCCCGCCTGACCACCCGGCGCGGCACCGACCGCTTCAAGATCGCCGCGGCCACCGGGTTCCGCTGCGCCGCCGACCTGAATCCGCTCGCGACCTCCCTGCAGAACCTGATCGACAGCCTGCCTCCGGGCGTGCGCGCAGCCGCCGACCTGGACCCGGCCAACGCCGCGGGTCGCTTCCAGTGGAAGCATTCGCCCGGCAAGGTCAGCCTGGGAGCGGTACGGACCCAGGGGGGCAAGGGGCCCGAGGTCAGCTCGAGCTACGCGGTCATCTCGGGCTTCAAGAGCTTTGCTTTCTTGCCCGCCGCGGGCATCTCAGCCCGCAGCCCGGAAGCCCTGGCGGAAGCCAGCCTGGAAAAGGGGCCCGTGCCGCTCGGCATCCTGACCAGCAGCGTCTCCCTGGCCAAGCCGGCCCTCGAGCCGGGCACCTATCTGGTCGCCTACCGGGCCGCGGGCGAACCCGCGGCGGCCAAGAAGCCGGATGAAGAACCGGCCCCGGGCGAAGCCGTGCGCCAGGCCCAGGAGCAGGAGCCCGCGCCGCAAGCCCCGGGCGAAAAGAAGCCCGATGCGGCCGAACAGGCCCTCGCGGCCCTGCGCAAGGTGGGCGACCTTTCCAAACCGCAGCTGTTCTTCTTCGATCTCCACGGCCAGCCGGTGCTGGCCCTCGAGGCGGAGCAGGTGGAGGCCGTGCGCACCAAGAAGGCCGAGCCGACCCGCCTGACCCTGATCCCCTACCAGCCGCCGAAATTTGCGGTCAAGGAGGAGGACAAGGGCCCAGAACACGACACCGCCCGCTTCGAGATCAAGCTGCTGACCCCCTCCAAGAGCGAGCAGCTGGTGATCCCCTTGGCCCTCGAGGTGCAACGCGGCACCTTTGACGGCTGGCGCGAATGACACCGCGGGCCCGGTGAGCTCGGACCCCCCGGGGTCCGGGCGGCTCGCCGCGTCCTGCGGAGCTCGGGACCGCGCTGCCCGGCCCGAGCAGAACCCGGCCGTTTTCAGGGGCCTCCCGCCGGCCTCCGAAGTGCGCGCTCAGGATTCCAGGGGCTCCGTCGGTCCCCGGGGACCCGCAGGCCGCGGACCAAACTCTCCAGGCTCCCGGGGCAGCTCTTGGGAGCCGGGGGCACGGAAGCGCCCTCCCCCCGCCGGCCGGGTCCGAAATCTTGCTTCGGGCTCCCTCTCCGTCCTTCCTCTTCCTGGCGGCCAGCCGGCTGCGGCTGGGTCCCGGATCCGCTGACCCGGGAGCTGGACCGGAGAGAACACGGCCACCCGCCATTCACTTGGCGCATAATAGCCGTTTATTCACTAGGAGAATACAGGCCTAGTATACGCTAGGTGAATGAAGCACCCGGAACCCTGCCCGCCGCTGCGCTCCGGTTTGGACCTGGGTCGACGACTCCGCGACCGGCGCATCGCACTGGGCCTGACCCAGGCGCAGTTGGGGGCCAAGGCCGGGCTCCGGCAACCCTCGGTCTCGAGGGTGGAGCGCGGAATCGGCCTGGGATCGCTGGATCAGCTGCTGGCGCTCCTGAACGCCCTAGGCCTGGAGCTCGGACTCTGCCAGAAATCGGCAGAACTGCCGCGGGCCCCATGGGAGCACCGCTGATGGCCAGGCGCCGTAAGCTGCCCCCCCTCGAAGTCCGAATGAACGGCGAGCCGGTGGGCCGACTGGAGCGACAGTCCGGCGGAGCCCTCGTTTTCACCTATGCGCCCAGTTGGCGGGAGCAAGCGGGAGCGGTGCCCCTGTCGGTGCGATTCCCCGTCGCCCAAGCGCCCTACTCGGGTGATGAGCTCGAGACTTGGTTCGCGAACTTGCTGCCCGATCGCCGGGAGTCGCGTCAGCGCCTGGCACGGGCGACCGGGGCGGCGAGCGCCGGCACCTACGATCTGCTCAGCGCCGCGGGCAGAGACTGCATCGGCGCACTCCAGCTGCTGGAATCCGGAACGGACGGGGATGTGCGCAGGATCGAAGGCACTCCCTTGAACGAGGCTGAGCTGGCGGCGCACCTGCGCTCGGTCCGCACCCTGCCGCCGGGGGTTCAAGCCCCAGGAACAGAATTCCGCATCTCGCTCGCAGGCGCTCAGGACAAGACGGCCCTGCTCCTCCATGGGGGCCAATGGCAGATTCCGCGCGGGGCCACGCCCTCCACTCACCTGCTGAAGCTGCCGATCGGGCGGCTGCCGAACGGGTTCGACCTTTCGGAAAGCGTCGCCAATGAATGGCTGTGTCTGCGGATCGCGGGAGAACTGGGCCTACGGATCCCCGAGGCCCGCATGGCCCGCTTCGAGGATCAGGAGGCGCTGATCGTCGAACGCTTCGATCGGCGCATGTCCCCCGACGGCCGTTGGATCGTGCGCTGGCACCAAGAGGACCTGTGTCAAGCGCACGGGGTCGGGGCGATCCACAAGTACGAATCCGACGGAGGACCGGGGATGCTCGCCTGCCTCGAACTGCTGTCGCGTTCGCGGGAACCCGAGCGAGACCGGCAGGACTTCCTGCGCGCCCAGATCCTGTTCCATTGGCTGGCTGCCACCGATGGCCATGGAAAGAACTTCTCGATCCACCTGCACCCGGGCGGCAGCTTCGAGAGCACGCCCCTCTACGACATCCTGTCGCTCTGGCCCCTCCTGGCTCGCCGACAGGTGCACCGCAACCACGTCAAGCTCGCCATGGCCTGGCACGGCACCACCCGCCACTACCGCTGGGCCAAAATCGACCGAAGCCACTACCTCAAGACCGCCCACGCCGCCGGCATTCCCGCCGCGATGGTCGACAACCTGCTGGCGTCCATGCGGGAAGCCGTGCCGCCGGCCATCGATCGGGTTAGGAACGGTCTGCCCGAGGGCTTTCCTGAGCCGATCGCCGAGGCGGTGCTCGAAGGCCTGAGGACCACAGCGCAGCGCATTTAGTGCCCCGACGTTTCCGCGGGGCCATCGCCGGACTTCGGTCGCTAGCTCTAGCCGCGTTAGATCGGTCGGAAGCGGGCTCCGGGCGCGGTGATTCCGCCAGATCGGTGCGCGTTCAGAAGCCGGCCAGGTTCTTGTGGAACAGCTCCAGCTCCTGGCGCATCTCGAGCAGGCGGGTGCGGTCGGCTTCGATGGTCTCGGGGTCGGCGTTCTGCAGATAGCCGGGGTTCTCGAGCTTCTTTTCGCCGGCGTCGATGGTCTGGGCCAGCTTGTGGGCGCGCTTCTCAAGGGTGTCCTTGAGCTTGGCCGTGTCCACGTCCACGGGCAGCGGGATGAAGACCTCGACCGAGCCGGCCACCGCCGCGGCGGCGTTGGCCGGGCGCCGCAGGGCCGCACCGATCTCGAGTCCTTCGAGCACCCCCAGGGCCAGGAGGCGCGCGCGCGAGGCCTCGAGGGCCGAACGCTCGCGCTCGCCGGCGACCGACAGCAAGGCCCGCAACGGCTTGCGCTCGGCCACCATGGTCAGGGCGCGCACGTTGCGCACCGCGCGCACGACCTCCTGCACCAGCGCGAGGTCGGCTTCGGCGGCGGCGTCCGACACCAGGCCGGAGCCGTCGGGCCAGGCGGCGCGCACCAGCTGGCTCGCGGGCTCTTCGCCCAGGGTTTGATGCAGCGCGCCCCACAGCACCTCGCTCTGGAAGGGCGTGAAGGGATGCAGCAGCTTCAGCATGTCGGTCAAGACGCGCACCAGGGTGGCGCGCACGGCCTGGCCGCTGACCCCGCCTTCGCCGAAGCGCGATTTGGCCAGCTCCAGGTACCAGTCGCAGAAATCGTTCCAGACGAAGCGATAGAGCCCGGTGGCCGCATCGTTGAAGCGGTACTGGTCGAGGGCCAGGGTGACCTCGCGGATGGCGGCCGAGAGCCGCGAGCGGATCCAGCGGTCCTCGAGTTCGAGCTCCGCCTGGGGCACCTCCGGGGGCCGACCGCCCGGCAGATTCAAGAGCACGAAACGGGCCGCGTTCCAGATCTTGTTGGTGAAGCGCCGGCCCTCCTCGAAGCGATTCTCGGCCAGGCGCACGTCCTGGCCCTCGCGGGTCAGCATCATCAGCGAGTAGCGCATCGCGTCGGCGCCGTACTTCTGGATGATGTCCAGGGGATCGATGCCGTTGCCGGCGCTCTTGCTCATGCGCTTGCCCTTGGCATCGAGCACCGTGGCGTGCACGTTGCACACCGCGAAGGCGCAGCGGCGATCCACGGGCAGCTGGTCCATGAAGGCGTAGCCGGCCATGATCATGCGCGCCACCCACAGGTAGATGATCTCGCGCGCCGTGGACAGGAATTGGGTCGGATAGAAGCGCGACAGGTCGCTGGTCTGATCGGGCCAGCCCAAGGTCGCGAAGGGCCACAACCACGAGGAGGCCCAGGTGTCGAGCACGTCCGGGTCCTGGCGCACGATCGGCTTGCCGGTGACGGGGTGCGGCGCCCCGATCTCGAGGTCTTCGCGGGAGCCCGCCGGCACGCCGTCCCCGTCGTACCAGATCGGGATCTGGTGCCCCCACCAGAGCTGGCGGCTGATGCACCAGTCCTGGACGTTATAGAGCCAGTCGAGATAGACCTTTTTCCAGCGCTCCGGCCGGAACTGCAGCGTGCCGTCCTCGGCGGCCCGGATCGCCGGCCCGGCCAATTCCTTCATCTTGACGAACCACTGCTCGCTGACCAGCGGCTCGATCACCGACTTCGAGCGGTCGGAAAGCGCCACGTTGTGCACGATGTCCTCGACCTTCTCGAGCAGGCCCAGCTCCTCGAGCTGGCGCACGACCTCTTCACGGGCCTTCTCGCGCTTCAAGCCGGCGAAGGGCCCCGCCTCGCGATTCAGCACGCCGTTCTTCTCGAGGATGCTGATGATCGGCAGCTTGTGCCGCGCCCCGCGCTCGTAGTCGGCCGGGTCGTGCCCCGGCGTGACCTTGACCGCGCCGGAGCCATAGTCGGGATCGACCGTGTCGTCGGCCACGATCGGGATCAGGCGCCCGAGGAACGGCAGGCGCAACCGTTTGCCGACCAGATCGCGGTAGCGCGGATCCTCGGGGTGCACGGCCACGCCCGTGTCCCCCAGCATGGTCTCGGGGCGCGTGGTGGCGACGACCACGAAGCGGCTCGGATCCTCGGCCAGCGGATAGCGGATGTGCCACAGCTTGCCCTTCTGGGTGGCGTACTCGATCTCGTCGTCGCTGATCGCCGTCTCGAGCACGCAGTCCCACTGCACCAGGCGCGCGCCGCGATAGATCAGGCCCTGCTCCCACAGCCGCAGGAAACTCTCGCGCACGGCCCGCGAGAGGGCCGGATCCATGGTGAAGGCCGTGCGCGACCAGGCGCAGGAGGCGCCCAGGCGCCGGTATTGCTCGAGGATGATGTCGCCGTGGTGCTGCTTCCACTCCCAGATGCGCTCCAGGAACTTTTCGCGGCCGAGATCGTGGCGGGTCTGCTTGTGCTCGGCGTAGAGCTTCTTCTCGACCACCGCTTGGGTGGCGATGCCGGCGTGGTCGGTGCCCGGCACCCACAGGGCGTCGTAGCCCTGCATGCGCCGGAAGCGGATCACGATGTCCTGGATCGTGCCGTTGAGCGCGTGCCCCATGTGCAGGACCCCCGTCACGTTGGGCGGCGGGATCATGATCACGAAGGGCTTCTGACCGGGCGCGGGCCGCGCGGCGGGCTCGAAGGCTTCGGCCGCGAGCCAGGACTGGTAGATGCGGCCCTCGTGTTCGGCCGGGTCGTAGCGGGGGGAGAGTTCCATCGGAGGGCGGCGGGGCGCGGAAGGATCGGGCGGGCCTTTGAACGGCATCCGCGCGGGGAAGTCAAGCGCAGGCGGCGGCCTCGGCGAGCGAGCGAGCGAGGGGCGGAAAGGGGCCCAGCAGGGCCTGGGCCGCGCGGCCGTCCAAGCGGGTGTCGGCCGGCCGCGAGGCTTCGAGCCCCAGGTCGGCGCGGCGGCCGAAGCGCGGGCTGGGCAGGGGGCGCCCGAAGGCCCGGGTGGCGGCCAGCAGGCGCCGGCCGAAGTCGGCCCGCGAGAGCGCCTCGGGGCCCGGCAGGTTGAGGCGGCCCCCCAAGGAGAGGGGCAGGAGGGCCAGCAGCGCGCGCGCGGCCAGGCCGACCTCCAGGGGCTGGCGCTGCTCGTCCTCGAACAGGGTCACCGGACGGCCGGCGCGGAGCTCCGCGAGCAGGGCCGCGCTGGCGCCCCGCGCCCGGCCGCGGGCCGGGCCAAAAAGCAGCGGCAGACGCACCACCAAGGCCTCGGGCAGGGCCTCCAGCACGCATGCTTCGCCGGCGGCCTTGGTCCGGCCGTAGGTGGAAATCGGCGCGGCGGGGGCCTCGTCGGGGAAGCCCGCGGGGGGCGGCGGCAGAGCCCCGTGGACCAGATCGGTCGAGGTGTGCAGCAGGCGCACGCCGCGCCGACGGCACCAGGCCGCGAGCTCGCCGGGCGCTTCGGCGTTGAGGCGCTGCGCCAGCTCGGGGTCGCGCTCGCAGGCGCCGCCATCGGCCATGGCCGCCAGGCAGACCAGGGCGTCCGGCGCCAGCCGGTCCAGCTCGGCCCGCAGGGTCCCGGGACTTGCGCCGAGATCGAAGGCCACTCGCTCGAGCCGTGGATCGCGGAGCGCCGCCGGCCAGAGGCGCGCCGCATCCGGATCCCGAGCGGCCAAGAGGATCCGCTCGAAATCCCCGTTTCCGAGGGCCGCCTCGACCAGCGGCACGCCCAGGAACCCGCTGCCCCCCAGCACCAGCAGCCTTCCGCCCGCGCTGCGCCGCGGGAACGCCGCGCCCGCGGGGCTCGGTTCTGCGCGCCCCGCGCCGATAGACTCCCTCCCTCGATCGAGCGCTTTCATGCCGAAGTCCAGAGCCTACCCGGCCAATGGTGCCGCCGTTTCTACCCCGCTGGCGGAGCCCCTGCTGGCGGCCGGCCCCTACCGCCGAGCCTTGATCGTGGCCAACCCGATCGCGGGGCGCGGCCGTGGGGCGCGCGCCGCGGAGGAGCTCTGCGCGGGCCTGCGCGCCGCCGGCGTGCCCGCCGAGCTGCACCTGACCAGCGGGCGCCGCGACGGCTGGCGCCGGCTGCGTTCCCTGGGTGCGAGCCTAGACCTGGTCGTCTCCGTGGGCGGCGACGGCACGCTCTCCGAGGTGCTCGCCGGCCTGGTCGATCGCAGCGTGCCGGTGGCCCAGCTGCCGCTCGGCACCGCCAACGTCCTGGCCAGCGAATTGGGCCTGCCCCGCGACGTGGACGGCGCCATCGAGACGATCCTGGGCGGGCACACCACATGGCTCGACGTGGCCGAGGTCGGCGGGCGCCTCTCGTTCCTGTGCGTCGGCAGCGGCATCGACGGCCTGGCCGTGGCGGAGGTCGAGCGCCGCCGACGTGGACCGATCAGCAAGTGGGACTACGTGACCGCCCTGGCTTCGACCCTGCGGCGCTACCGCCCGCCGGCGCTGCGCCTGCACGTCGATGGAACGGAGGTGCCCGGGGAGTTCGGCTTCGTGCTGATCAGCAACGTGCGCGAGTACGGGGCCTTCTTCCACCTCTCGAGCGCCGGGCGTCGCGACGACGGCCGCGTCGAAGCCTATGCCCTGCGGCACGCCGAGTTCTTTGGCTTGCTGCGCTTGGCGGGCACCGCCTTCTGGCGCGAGCTGCCCGGCGCGCGCACGGAGTTCTTCCAGGGCCGCGAATTCCGCGTCGAGGCGCCGCCCGACACGCCCTACCAAGTCGATGGGGATCTCGGGGGGCACGGCTCGTTCGACTACCGGGTCACCGGCGAGCGCTTCCGCATCCTGGTGCCGGCGCCGGCCTGAAAGCGGCTGCGCCGGACCTGCCGGGCTCCCCGCCGCCTGCCTGGCCGGGGTGCCGTCGACCTCCGGGGACGGGCCCGAAGCGGCGCTGGGCTGCCCTCGCACCCGTGCTGTCCAGCCCCTGCGGCAGGCGCCGCCGACGAGCAGCCGGGCCGCAGCCGAAATGCCCGCCGCCCGCCGAGCGGACCCGCCGGGCGCGGCGCTATCTTGAGCGCATGCAAGCGGCCCCCGTGCGCCCCACGATCGAGATCCGCGGCCGGCCCTTCGGCGGCGGGCGGCTGTTCCTGATCGCCGGTCCCTGCGTGCTCGAGACGCGCGAGCTGACGCGCCGGATCGCCGGCGAGCTGGCCGGGCTCTGCCGCCGGCTCGATGTGCCGCTGATCTTCAAGGCCAGCTACGACAAGGCCAACCGCACCTCGCTCTCCTCGGTGCGCGGCCCGGGCCCCGAGCTCGGGCTCGAGTGGCTGGCGGAGGTCGGCCGCGAATTCGACGTGCCGGTGCTGACCGATGTGCACGGCGTCGATCAATGCCGCCCTGCGGCGGAAGCGGTCGACGTGCTGCAGATCCCGGCCTTCCTGTGCCGGCAGACCGACCTGCTCTTGGCTGCGGGTGAGACCGGCCGGGCGGTCAATGTCAAGAAGGGCCAATTCCTGGCCCCCTGGGACATGCGCCACGTGGTGGACAAGCTGCGCTCGACCGGCAATGCCAACGTGTTGGCCACCGAGCGCGGCTCCAGCTTCGGCTACGGCCGCCTGGTGGTCGACATGGCCGGCTTCGCGGACCTGGCCCAGACTGGCGCCCCGCTGGTCTTCGATGCGACTCACTCGGTGCAGCAGCCCGGCGGCGCCGACGGCCGCACCGGCGGAGATCGCAGCCGGGTGCCGCTGCTGGCCCGGGCGGCGGTGGCCACCGGACTGGTCGACGGGCTGTTCTTCGAAGTCCATCCGGAGCCGGAAAAGTCGCCCTCGGATGGGCCCAACATGGTGCGGCTCGGCGATTTCCCGGCGGTGCTGGCCAGCTGCCTGGCGCTGCACGCCGCCGCCCGCGAGGCGTCCTGATCCGGCTCCCCGCGGGGATGCGCTGGCGGAACGATCTGGGGCGGCTGGAGCAGACTGCCCCACCGCGGCCACACCCGGCGACTTCGGCCCCCTGGGCGGGAGCCGGGCGGGGCCGCCCGCAGGGCGGGGAGCGCGGGGCTCCAGAGCTCCAGGGCCCAGGGCTCCGGCTCCCTGCACCGCAGCGCCGTCCGTCGGCGGCCGGACGCGCCAGAACGAGGGGATTCGTTGCGTGTGCAGTGGCGAGGAGCGGGCGGGCGACCCGGGCAGCCAGGGCAACGAGGTCCAACGGGGCCGGGGCCCGCTCGGCCGCGACGACCCAGGGTGTCAGTCAGGCCCCCTGGAGCAGATGAATGCCTGTTCATCGCAGGCTTGCGCCGGCCGCCCTCGGTTTCGATTGAAGCCGCTGTTGCAGCGTGTCAGTCTGCTGCGATGAGCACCGGTATCTCCTGGATCGACTGCGTCCTCGGCCTGGTCGTGCTGACCCTCGGCGCGGAATGGCTCGTCCGCGGGGCCTCACGCTTGGCGATCAGCGTGGGGATCTCGGCCCTGGTGGTCGGCTTGACCGTGGTGGCCTACGGGACCAGCACCCCCGAGCTGGTGGTCAGCCTCTCGGCCTCCTTGGAGGGCAAATCCGACGTGGCCCTGGGCAACGTGGTGGGCTCGAACAGCTTCAACGTGCTGTTCATTCTGGGGATCTGCGCCCTGCT
>JBIKLM010000081.1:0-12303 GCA_044359835.1 Planctomycetota bacterium | reverse complement strand
CCCTGCGCACCGCCCTGTGGATCCTGCCGGTGGGCGCCCTGCTGGTCTGGCTGTTCAACGCGGCGCGCATTGCCGCCCTGCTGGCCATCGGCCACGGCTGGTCGGCGGAGCTGGCCATGGAGGGTTTCCACACCCACGCGGGCTGGCTGCCGCTGATCGCCGTGTCGCTGGGCTCGGTGGGCCTGGCCGTGCGCCATCCGCGGCTCGCCGCCGCTTCGAGCCGCGACCTCGAGCGCCCGCCCAGCAACCCGACCGCCGCGCACCTGCTGCCGCTCTTGACCCTGCTGGCGGTCGGCCTGCTGGCCGGTGCTTTCCTGACCGATCCGCGCCTGGCCGCGCCCCTGCGGGCCCTGCTCGGCGGCCTGATGATCCTGAGCAGCCGCGGCCGACGCGCGGCGCTCTGGAGCCAGGCGGATCCGCGCCTCCTGTGGGCCGCTCCGGCGGCCACGGCGATCTGGATCGTAAGCGCGGCGGCCCAGGGCCTGCTCGAAGCGCCCCTGGCCGCCCCGGATCCTTCCGCGGGCCTCGGCTCCCTGTGGTGGCTGCTGGCGGGCCTCAGCTACGTGCTGGTCACGCCGATCGCCGAGGAACTGGCCTTCCGCGGCTATCTGCAGCGGCGCTTGATCGAGCGCGACTTCGAGCTCGTGCCCCAGGGCCTGCTGACGCCCCTGGCCGTGCTCCCCACGGTGCTCCTGTTCGGGCTGCTGCACGGCAACCTGGTCGGCGGCGTCCTGATCGGCGCCCTGCTGGCCTGGGCCACCACCTGGCGTGGCCGCCTGGCGGACGCCGTGCAGCTGCACGTCGCCATCAACGGCGCCCTGCTGCTGGCCGGCTTGGCCCTCGATCGCCCCGACCTCTGGCTGGGCCCGGGCCGCTGACCGACCCAGAGGCGAATCCCTGAAACTCGGCCCGGAAGGACCCCGGGTGGTCACGCGCCCCGATGGGCGCGTTCGAGGGCGGCGACGTCGAGTTTGATCTGGCTCCACAGGGCGGTCATCAGGCGGGCGTTGGCGGCGGCGTCGCCGGACTGCAGCAGCTCTTCGAGGCGCGCGGGCACGACCTGCCAGGACACGCCGAAGCGGTCCTTGAGCCAGCCGCAGACCTGGGCTTGACCGCCGTCCTCGAGCAGCGCCTGCCAGCAGCGATCCAGCTCGGCCTGGTCGGCGCAGGTCAGCACCAGGGACATGGCCTCGGTGAACTGGAACACCGGCGGGCCGTTGATCGCCAGGCAGGGCGTGCCGGCCAGCTCGAAGGAGATCGTCATCACCGAGCCCTCCGGCAGGGGCGCGCCGGGGCCGTAGCGATGCACGGCCAGGATGCGCGAGCCCGGGATCAGGTCGACGTAGGCGCGCACGGCTGCTTCGGCTTGGCCGGCAAAGAACAGGCAGGTGGAAACCTTGGCGGCTCGGGGCATGGGCGTGGGTCCGCGGTCCGGTCAGGGGGCGTCGGGGCCTGCGCAGACACTGCGCCAAGCGGGCGCCTGCTTCAACCCGGGATTCCCGGGAAGCCGCGGCGGGCCAGCGGCGCTGCATCGGAACCGGGCCGTTCGCTCCCGGGCGGACCAGAAGGCTGATCAGCGACCGGGCTCGCAGGGGCTGGGGGTCCCTCGGTGGGTGTCCGCGGCTCGCTGGATCGCCCCCGCGCCGCGCACCTCACCGCGCACGCCGCACCCCCGCACCCCCGCACCCCCGCACCCCGGCACCGGCCCGGCCCCGCCCCGCCCCGGACCGCTGTCCGGATCGGGATCCGAACGGGCGCGGCCGCGGCCCGCTTTTCTTGGATAGTTGTTTACTTCTGCAAGTGTTCGCCCGATGTTGGAGCCATGGCTTCCCGCCCGAGCTCCGCCAGCGGCCCGCGCCCCGGCTCCCCCGCTCGGCGCCGGGCGTCCGGCTACGGCGCCCAGGCGGTCGAGCGCGCGGTGCGCCTGTTCAAGGCCCTCGGCGACGGCCAGCGCCTGCGCCTGCTGGAGCTCCTGAGCCAGGGCGAAGCCAGCGTGGGCGAACTCGCCGAAGCCACCCGCGAGCCCCTTCCCGCGATCAGCCAGCGCCTGCGCCTGCTGCGCGCCGAAGGCCTGGTACGCGGCCGCCGCGAGGGCAAGCACGTCTTCTACGCACTCGACGACGACCACGTCGCCGACCTGCTCGCCAGCGCCCTCGAGCACGCCGCCGAGCCGCGCCGCAAGCGCACCTGAGCCCCGGCGGACACGGCCGCACGCCGCGCCCGCCGTTCCCTTCCCTTTCCGACGAATCCATCACCGAGCACCATGGGCTGCAACCACACGCACCAACCCCACGAGCACAAGCACGGCGCCCACTGCGGGCATCCCGCGGTCAAGCACGACGGCCACGTCGACTATCTGCACGACGGCCACCTGCACCACCCCCACGGCGATCACATCGACGAACACAAGCTGGCGGTCAACGCGCAGAACCCCGCCGAGTGCACGCCCAAGCACGTCTGCACCGGGCACGACGCCAACCACAAGCACGGGCCCGGCTGCGGCCACCCGGCGGTGCCCCACGGCGACCACGTGGACTATCTGGTCGAAGGGCACCTGCACCATCCGCACGGCACGCACTGCGACCACCACGGCGCCCTGAGCCTGGCGCGCTGACGGCCCTGGAGCTTCGCTCGGGCTGGGCCCGAGCGATCGAGCCAGACTGTCCTCAAGCCTGCGGGCCGCCAAACGGCGGCCAGGCCGCGGCGCGGAGGGTACAGCGGCCGCGGGGGGTGGCCATGTCGCGGCGCTCGAGCGCTGGGTTGAACCGCGGCGCGGGCAGCCGCGCGGGCAGCGTTTCGCAGGTTCTGGATCGGGATCGCACCACGCGACCGCTGCAGCGCAGAACGGGGCCCCGGGACGTCGAGCGCGGAAGCACAACGAGGCGGGCGGGACCGATCCGAGCTGTCTCGAATTCGGGCCCGTCCCGCCGCGGCCAGGCGAAGGGCGGGGCCTCCCGGGCCTGAAAGGCTGGGCCTTTGCGTGCTGGCCCGACCGGCAACCTCGGCTGCACGCTGCCCTAGCCCGAGGCGGTCCCGGACGCGTTCCCCGGGTTTCTCCGGGGGGGATGCGCGGCTCGCCGAGCCCGGTTCGACGCTTTCCGACCGCAGGAGTCCGAAGGGTGACCGGGCATGACGCCGCAGCCTGCCCGAGCGCTCCGTGTTAGCGTCGACCGACCGCCGCGCCTTCGCAACGGCGGTTTTTCCGCGCTGCGAAGCGGCGCCAGTCAGAGCCAACCGCTCCTTGCCGATGAAGTCCGACGAAACCGCCCTGCGTGAAGAACTTGCCCGCTACCGGACCTGGATGCCGCCGGGCCACTTCTACTCGCCGATCCCGGATCTGCGCGCCGTGGAGCGCCGGGCCAAGCGCATCTTCGAACAACGGGGCCTCGAGATCCCGGGCGTCGACCTGAACGTGGAGGCGCAGCAGCAGCTCGGGCTGCGTTTCTTGCCCCACTATCGCCCGGACCTGTATGCGGAGCAGCCCGACGGCAAACGCCGCTACGCCGCGCGCAACGACTACTTCCCCTTCGCGGATGCGTTCTTCACCGACCGGCTGCTGCGCGAGATCGGCTGCCGCCGCGTGATCGAGGTCGGCTCGGGCTGGTCTTCGGCGCTGATGCTCGACGTGTGCGACGAGCTGCGCCAGGCCGGGCAGACGCCGCCGCAGCTCGACTTCATCGAGCCCTATCCGGAGCGCCTGCGCTCGCTGCTGCGGCCCGGAGACGACCGGCACGCGACCCTCTGGGAGCAGGAGGTCCAGGACATGCCGCTCGAGTTCTTCGATCGACTCGAGCCGAACGACCTGCTGTTCATCGATTCGAGCCATGTGATCAAGACCGGCTCGGACCTTTGGTACCTGTTCTTCCACGTGCTGCCGCGCCTCAAGGTCGGCGTGTGGGTCTTCATCCACGACATCCCCTGGCCGTTCGAATACCCGCGGGTGTGGGTCGACGAGGGCCGCGCTTGGAACGAGGTCTATCTGCTGCGCGCGTTCCTGCAATACAACCACAGCTTCAAGATCCGCTGGTTCCCCGGGCTGGTGCTGGGGCTCGAATTGCGCTGGGCGCTGGCCAACGTGCCGCGGCTGGTGCACGAAGGCGGCACCGGCATCTGGCTCGAGCGCACGGCCTGACAGGAGCTGCTTCTAGCAGCCGGGCCCGGCTGCGCGATCGCTGCGCTCAGGTCGCCAGATGGTGGCAAGCGGTGGTCTTGATCAGCGCGAAAACCTCGCTGCCGGGCCCGAGCCCCATCTCGCTGGCGGCGCCGCGGGTGATGCGCGCCACGAGCTCGCTGCGGCCGATCGCCAGGCGCACCAGCAGCTCGTGCTCGAGCGCGTCGATGGCCAGCACCCGGGCCGGCAGCACGTTGCGGGCCGAGACCCGGCCCGGCGGGCCGCTGCACAGCAAGAGATCCTCCGCGTAGACGCCCAGGGCGGCGCGCTGCCCGGGCTCCAGCGGGCGCTCCGGCGTGGCCAGCCCGATGCCGCCCAGATCGAGCCAGGTCAGGCCGGCCTCCGGATCCTGGCGCAGCAGCGGCAGCTCCAGCAGGTTGTCGACGCCGGACAGGCGCGCCAGGCCCAGTTCGCGCGGTTTGGAGAGCACCTCCAGGGGCGGACCGAAGGCGGCCAGGCGGCCCGCGGAGAGCAGCGCGACCTGGTCCGCGATCGCCAGCAGCTCGGCCGCCCGATGGGTCACGAGCAGCATGGGCGTGGCGAATTCGCGCTTGATCGTGCGCAGCAGGCCCAGCACCTCGCGCGAAAGGTCCGGGTCGAGGCTGGCCGTGGGCTCGTCCAGCAGGAGCGCGCGGGGCCCGGCCAGCAGCGCGCGGCCCAGGGCCACCCGCTGGCGCTCGCCGCCCGAGAGGTGCATCGTGCGGCGCTCGAGCAGCGGCGCGAGGCGCAGGGCCTCCAGCAGGCGCTGGCCGAAGGGCCCGGCCAGGCGCGCCGCGGCCCCCGGGGCGAAGGTCAGGTTGCCGCGCACGCCGAGGTGTGGGAACAGGGCCGCCTCCTGGGGCAACCAGGCCAGGCCGCGCCGCTGGCTGGGCGGGCGCGGGCCGCGCTGCTGATCGAACAGGGCCCGGCCGTCCAGGGCCAGGCGCGCGCGGCGCGCGGGGACCAGCCCCGCCAGCGCCCGCAGCAGGCTGCTCTTGCCGCTGCCGGAGGGCCCGAACAGGCCCAGCACCGGGCCCTGGGCGGCCAGCTCGACGTCGAGCTCGAAGGCGCCCAGGCGCAGCGCGACCGACAGCTCGATCACGGGCTCCCCCGCTCGAAGCGCGCCAGGCGCCGGGCGTGCCAAGCGCGCAGACCGAACAGCAGGCCCAAGGCGCCCAGGGACATTCCCACGCTGGCCAAGGACAGCACCAGGGCCTCGCGCTCGCGGCCCGGCTGGCTCAGCAGCGCATACACCGCCAGCGGGATCTGCCGGGTTTCGCCGGGGATGTTGCCGGCCAGCACGATTGTGGCCCCGAACTCGCCCAGGGCCCGCGCGAAAGCGAGCAGCGCGCCCGCCAGCAGCCCCGGCCAAGCCAGCGGGAGTTGCACGCGCCAAAGGATCGCCAGCGGGCCGCGCCCCAGGCAGCGCGAAACCTCGATCAGGCGCGGGTCGATGGCGCCGAGCGAGAGGCGCAGGCTCTCCACGAACAGCGGGAAACCGACCACCATCGCCGCCAACACCGCGGCCGCGAAGCTGAACGAGAGCGACAGCCCGAGCAAGTCCTCGAAGGCCCGCCCCAACGCGCTGCTGCGCCCGAACAACCCGAGCAGCAGATAGCCGGTGACCAGCGGAGGCAGCACCAGGGGCAGCAGGACCCCGGTCTGCAGCAGCAGGGCCCAGGGCCCGCGCAGGCGCTCGAGGGCCAGGGCCGTGGCCAGGGCCAGCGGCCCGGCCAGCAGCACCGCCGTCAGCGCGATGCGCAGCGCCAGGCCGAGGGTCTCGAGCAGCTCCGCCAAGGGCACCTCAGGGCGCCGGCTCGAAGCCGAGCTCAGCCAGGCGCGCGCGCGCCGCGGGGCTTTGCAGGCTGTCCAGGAAAGCCTGGGCCGCTTGGCGGCGCTCGGCGGGCGCCACGTCCAGCGCCAGGTATTCGATCGGCGGGTGCAGCGCGGGATCGAAGCCGAACAGCACGCGCACGTCGGCGGCGCGGGCGTCGCTGGCGTACACGAACCCGGCCGGCAGATCGCCGGACTCCACCGCCCGCAACACGGCGCGCACGTCCGCGAGGCCCACCAGCCGGGGCGCGGCCGCCTGGGAGAGCCCCAGGGAGGCGAGCGCGGCCCGGGCGTAATCGCCCGCCGGCACGCCTTCGTTGGCGATCGCCAGGCGGGCGCCGGCGGGCAGCGCCGCCAGCAGGCCGGCGGCGTCGGCGATCGAAGCGGCCCCGAAAGCCGCGCCGGGCCCCGCCACCGCCACCAGCCGATTGCCGGCCACGACCCGCGCCGGGCCCGCCGCCAAGCCGCGCTGGATCAGGTGCTCGGCCCACTTGCGGTTGGCCGAAATGAACACGTCCGCGGGCGCCCCGGCCTCGATCTGACGCGCCAGGTCGCTCGAGCCTCCGAGCACCGGCGGCGCGGCCCCGCTCGGGAAAGCCGCGGCCAGCTCGCCGATCCATTCGGCGGTGCTGGCGGCCGCGAAGATCCGCAGGGGCTCGGGGGCCCGCGCCCCATCGGCCGGACGGCTGCAGCCGGCCGCCAGCCCGGCGAGGGCCACGGGCAGCGCCGCAGCCAGCGCGCCGGCCAGGGGCAGGAGCGCGGAGAGCAGCGAGCGGCGGCTGGGCAGGACCTGGATCGGCATGGCGGGCGTCTTGGCGATGGAGCTAGCGGGCAAGCAAGGGAACCCCGGGTCCATGCGGGAACGGGATCGGCCTGACGGGCGGAGGCAGCAGGCTAGCAGGGCCAAAGGCTCCCCGCGGACAGCCCGGGCCCGCCCCCGGCGCCCGCGGAGCTCCACACACCGACCGGGCCTCCGCAGGCCCGCGGCCGAGAGCGCCTGAGGTTCGCCCGAACGCTGGCCTGCCGTGCGGGCCGCGCCGGGACCGGCCGGAGCGCAGGGCGCCGGCACCTGGGGCCCGGCCCTACACTGCCGAGCCGGATGCTGGCTCCGCTGCTGATCCTCCTGATGCAAGGTCCCACCGAAACGCCCCTGCCCAAGCGGCCGGTGGTCTATCAGGCCCTGCCGCGGCTATTCGGGAACCGGCAGGTGGAGCAGGTCCAAGGCGGCAGCCTGGCGCAGAACGGCTGCGGCAAATTCGCGGATTTCGACGACCGGGCTTTGGCCTCCCTGGCGGCCCTGGGCATCGACACGCTCTGGCTCACCGGCGTGCACGAGCAGGCCAGCCTCAGCGCCCACCCCGGACGGCCCGCGGACGATCCCGACATCGTCAAGGGCCAGGCCGGCAGCCCCTACGCGATCCGCGACTACTACGACGTCTGTCCGGACTACGCCCGCGATCCCGCGCGGCGCTTGGAGGAGTTCCGCGAGCTGCTGGCGCGCGCGGCCCGCCACGGAATCGAGGTCTGGATCGACCTGGTGCCGAACCACGTGGCGCGCTCCTACCACAGCGACGTGCGCCCCGCGGAGAGCTTCGGTGCGCGCGACGATCGCACCCGCTTCTTCGCCCGCGACAACCATTTCTTCTATTTGTCGCGGGAGCACCCAGGCGGCGGTCCGCCCCTGCGCCTGCCGGGCAACGGCCATCCCGGGTCCGACGGCCGCTTCGCCCCGGAGACCGAGTTCGGCCGGATCACGGGCAACAACGCGATCACCTGGGCGCCGTCGGTCCACGACTGGTACGAAACCGTCAAGCTCAACTGGGGCCACGACTTCACCAACGGCCGCGACACGGCGCACCTGCCCGGACCTGGGGCGCCGGAATCGGACGTCCCCGCCACCTGGCGCGCTTTCGACCGCATTTTGGCCTATTGGCAGGCCTTCGGCGTGGCCGGCTTCCGGGTCGACATGGCCCATCTGGTGCCCATGCCGGCCTGGGCCTGGCTGCTCCGGCGCGCCAAGGCGCGCGGCCCGTTGCACTTTTGCGCCGAGGCCTACGACAACGACCCGGCCAAGCTGACCGACGGCAACGTGCTCGACGCGCTGCTGGCAGCCGGTTTCGATTCGGTCTACGACGACCCGCTCTACGACCTGCTCGAAGGGCTCTACGAGGGCGGCAAGTGGTGCAACGACTTCGACGCCCTGGTGGCGCCCGGGCGGCGCTTCGACGCCTCCCTGCGCTACGGCGAGAACCACGACGAGGTGCGCCTGGCCAATCCACAGACCTGGGGCGGCATGCCGGCGGAGGTCGGCCGGCCCGCCTGCGCCGTGTTGTATGGCCTCGGGCGCGGCCCGTTGATGCTGTACCACGGCCAGGAGGTCGGCGCCGCGGCGCTCGAGCCGGCGGGTTTCGGCGGGCACCACGGGCGCACCTCGATCTTCGACTACACCGCGATCCCGGAGCTGCAAGCCTGGTTCAACGGCGGACGCTGCGACGGCGCAGGCCTGAGCGCGCCCCAGCGCGACCTGCGCGCTTGGTACGGGCGCCTGCTGGGCTTGGTACGGGACCCGGCCTTCGTGCTTGGCGAGACCCTGCCGCTCAACCGCCACAACGTCTGGAATCCGGAGTACGGCCGCCTGGCGGACGAGCCCGCCGCGGGCCATTGGCTGTATTGTTTCCTGCGCCACGAGCCGAGCAGCGGTCGCCTGTGGCTGGTGGCCGCGCACTTCGATTCCCAGCGCGCCCTGCGCGGCGCGTCGCTGCTGGTGCCGGCGGAGATCACGCGCGGATTGCCCCAGCCGCCGACGGGGGGCCTGCTGACCGCGCCCGAGCGCCTCTCGGGCTTCGACCCGGCCGAGCTCGAGCGCCTGCCCGACGGCGGCTGGCGCATCCGCCTGCCGGAGCTGCCTCCGCTGGATGCCGGGCTGTTCGAGCTCTTCCAAGCGGCCGGGCGCTGAACCCCAAAATGGACCTGCCGCCCGGCTCCGACCCGCGCTCCTGGCTGGACTGGTCGGAGGCCCGCTTCGCGCCCGGGGTGCCGCGCTTCGGCGAGCCGGTCCCGGGCTGGCCGCTGCTGCTGCGCCCCGGCGCCTACGCGGTGGTCGCCGACCCGGCCGGCAGCGGCTCGATCGCCGTGGCCGACACCGGCCAGGGCCTGTATCTGCCCGGCGGCGGCCGCGAAGAGGCCGAAGACCCGCTCGCCACCCTGAACCGCGAAGCGCTGGAAGAGCTGGCCATGCGCATCGCCCCCCTGGCCCCGATCGGCGCCGCGATCCAGGTCGTGCACTCGATCCCGCGCCGCAAAAGCGTCGAAAAGCGCGGCCTGTTCTTCCACGCCGCCTGCCTGGGCTACACCGCGGGCCGCACCCCCGAACACGCCCTGCTCTGGCTACCCCCCGCCGCCGCCATCGACCGCCTGGCCCACCACAGCCACCGCTGGGCCGTCGAACGCTGGCTGGCCCGCTGAGCTCCGGCCAGCGGACAGGCGGATCGGGCGACTCGGGATACACCCGAACGCCCGCTCCTCTGTGCCTGTCCGCCTCCGCCCGCCGGCTACCTGGCCCGCAGCACCAGCAGGGTCTGCTGGAAGCGCGGCACCAGGATCACCGGCAGGGGTCCGAGTCCGGGCCACAGGTACGGGCGGCAGTCGGGCGTTTCGTAGAAGTGGGTCGGGGGCGGCTGGGTCGGATTCGGATAGGTCGAGAGCTGGGTCAGGATCGGCTGGGGCGCCGGTTGCACCTCCAGCTCCACCACGACGCCGTTGCCGTTGCTGGTCGCGTAGACCCGGTGCCCCCCGCCGGCGAGCGCGAAGGACTCGACCGCCCCGCCGACGAAGTAGTCGACCCCGGGGATGCCGTTGAGGACCGGACCCTGCTTCTTCTCCTCCAGCAGCGTGCGCACCACGCCTAAGGCCTTCGAGTGGTAGCCGAAGGCGTACAGGGCCAGGGCCGCCTGATCGCCGGGACCTGCCATGCTCAGCACGACCTGCTCCGTGCCGAGCCACGCCGCCCCTTCGACCTCGGGGTAGCTGTTCGTGCTGGCCAGCGGCGCGAAGGGCAACGCGAGCGCCGGGTCCACCCCCTGACCGGTATGGGGCTCCGTGTAGCGCGTCGAAGCCACCATCCAAGCCTTGTCGCGGGCGAATTGGTCCTCCGGGCTGCTGCCGGTGGGCACGGGTGCTTCGCTGTAGTTCAGGGCCACCACCAACACGCCGCCGCTGGCCGCCACCAGGGCGAAGGCTCCATCGGGGGAGATCTCGATGTCGTTGACGTCGAAGGCCATCTGGTTCAGCGGGTCGCGCCGCGGATCGCCGTCCTGGGTCAGGTGCAGCACCTGAAACTCGCCGGGCTGGGCCTGCCAAGGCAACCAATAGCGCCCGAGCAGCAGCAGATCCTCAGGCCCAGGGGCCCCCGGGAAAACGCAAGCGCCCTGCTCGAACGCCAGGTCCAGCAGCACATAGGGCCCGCCCCGTCTCGACCCCGCGGCCCGTGGCGACGCACAGGGGATACCCAGGCCCCAAGGCGCCGAGCTGGTTGCAGCCCGTCAGGCCGGCGAGCCAATTGAGTTCGAGGTCGAAGGCGAGATTTACGCCCGCCTGCGGCTTGAGCGGCGGCACGAGCCCCACCAGACTCGGGTTCAGCTCGGCCTGGTAGGGACGGGCCGTGGCGGGATTGATCCGCCACTCGACCGCGCGCCCAAGGCCCGTGGCCGCGTAGACGCGCACGTCGCGCTCCGTGGCCCCCGGAAGCGTCCAATCGGCCAGGTCGAGCTGCTCCGTGGCAAAATTGAAGGCGTTGCCGCCCACGACCACGCGTGCCGGGCTATAGGAGTCGTAGACCGGACTGATGTTCATCGGCGGGACGCCGGGAGTAAAGAGGCTGTAGCGGATCAAGCCCCCGAAGTTGGTCGTGTAGATCGACTGGCTGGCCACGTCGGCCACGGCCCCGTCCGTGCCGCCGGGCCCATAGCGCCGGTCGAGCACCCCGGGCTCCTCGACGCTCGGGTGCTGGTCCCGGTCGGTCATGTCGAACACGCTCCAGGGCCAGGGCGTCTCCGGGGCCAGGACCCAGAAGTGCTCCCGCGCCTTGAAGTCCCCGGACCCGAGCCCATCGATGTCGGCCAGCTCCTTCATCACCCGCCCGGTCGCCGCGGGAGCCGTGCCGAAAAACTGCTGCAAGGCGGCCCGGCTTGGGCTGCCGATGACCACCGGTCCGGCCGGTCCGCAGGTGGTGGTCATCGTCGGGGGACGCCGCGAGACCACGTGCTGGTACTGCTGCCCGACGACGTACAGGAGGTCGACCGACTTCTGCGGGCTGTAGTCGGGCACGTAGCGAACCGTGACCCAGAACAGGTTGTCGCTGAAAGGCTCGCTTTGAGACCCCACGTTCGGCGCCGGCACCGCCAGGTCGAGCTTCTTCTGCACGCCGAAGCCGGCGGTCAGTAAGTCGTCGATCTTGAATTCGAGCAGTTGGTTGAAGCGGTTGCAGGCCGCGTACAGGTAGTGGCCGGGCGCCGGTCCGGTCGTGACCTTGGCGAAGTCGATGTGGTTGACACTGATCCGGGTGCCGGCCAATTGCTCATTCTCGGGAGAGGTCGGCCCGGGAATCGCCCCACCGCAGGTGCTCTGGAATCCCACCTTGACATCGTAGTGGGGGTCGAAGATATGCACCGGGTCCCCGGGGGACAGGCCCTGCGGAATCCACTCGATCACCGGCGCCGGTGCGACCGCATTCGGGTTGAGCTTGGCCGCCGCCAAGCCCCAGGGCGTGAATTTGCTCGTCTCCCCCATCGGCCCGCGGGCGAAGGCCAGGAGCTGCGAGCCAACCTTCGTCACCTCGGCATCGAGCAAGCGCCAGAGCTTCCGAGGCTGGCCCGCATCGATCTCGCGCACCGGCAACGGATCGGTGCGCAGCTCGCCCAGCTTGATGAGCTCTTTGGGGCCGCCCGGCGTCAGCGAGCCGTAGCGATACAGGATCAGAAGCAATTGATTGGTCAGGCCCGTGGTGCCCTGCTTGGGCAAGGCCCGGCCCACGGCCAGCAGGAGCTTGTCCTCCGGAACCAGCTCCAGGGCGGTGATGTCGTAGTCGTACTGGACCGGCTGCCCGGGGGCGGGCACTTCTTCCACGAAGGGCGCGACGATCTCGATGGGTGATGTGGGGTCCAGAACGCGGAGCATCTGAATCCGCGCCTTCGTGATCGGCGTGGAATTCGTCTCCAGCCTCGAGAGTACGAACAGGCGATCGTCCGCCTTCCCGCCGATGCCCTCATCGAACTCGAGCTCCAGGATCGAGCTGGGGTAGGTGCCACCCCCTTGCGGAACGA
>JBIKLM010000460.1:0-3444 GCA_044359835.1 Planctomycetota bacterium | reverse complement strand
CCGCGCCGCGCCGCGCCCTGCCTGCAGGCCTCCGATCCCCCGCAGCCCCTGATTTTTTCCCCGCAGCGCCCGATTTCCCTTCGAGGGGGCGAGGCTCGCCCCGCCCGGGCGATCCCAGAGTCTGGGCGCCCACGGCGCGGGCCCTTGACCCGACCGGTATCCTCCGCCGAAGACCCTTGCCCCGGACCCTCTCGGATCGACCACGCCCGTCAGGTCGTGAAGCGGCTCTCGCCCCGCTTCGCCCCTCGCCGGGCGCCCCCTGCGCCTCCCCCGTGACCGCCCTGCATCAGCCGCTGCGCTTCCAGCGGGTTTTCCTGGAGAAGGTGTGGGGCGGTCGGGCGCTCGAGAGCCATCCGGGCATTCGCCTGCCCCCGGGCGTTCCGGTGGGGGAGACCTGGGAAGTGGTCGACCGCGAGGATCAGAACTCGATCGTCTGCGGGGGGCCCTGGGCCGGACGCAGCTTGGCCGATCTGGTCCGCGAGCACGGACGGGACCTGCTGGGCAGGGCCAGGCCCAATGCCCAGGGGCGCTTCCCGCTGCTGATCAAATACCTGGATGCCTCCGAAGCGCTCAGCGTTCAGGTGCATCCCGACGAGCTCACCGCCCGGCGGTTGGGCGGCGCCAGCGAAAGCAAGACCGAAGCCTGGTACTTCCTCCACGCTGCCCCCGGCGGCGCCGTCTACAGCGGCCTGCGCTCCCGGGTCCGAGCGGAGCAGGTGCGGGCGCGGCTGGCCAGGCGCGGATTGGTGGACCTGCTGTGCCGCTGGCCTGTGCGCGCTGGGCAGTGTTTGACCGTGCGGGGCGGAACCGTGCACGCGATCGGCGCCGGGGTGACCCTGCTCGAAGTTCAGCAGAATTCCGACACGACCTATCGGCTCTATGACTGGGACCGGCCTGGGCTGGACGGCCGCCCGCGCGAGATGCACGGCGAGCCCGGCCTGGCCGCGATCCGCTACGACGGGGTTGCGCCGGCCCCGGCCGAGCCGGACGAGCTCGAGCTGTCCCCGGGTGTCTGGATCGGCCTCGCGGCGCGCACCGAGTTCTTCACCATGCGCCGTCTGCGCCTCCAGGCACCGACGCGCCGCTCGACCGAGCAGCAGTTCAAGATCTTCGTGCTGCTCTCGGGCAGCGGCCGCTTGCGAACCGCCCACGGCGCGGTCGAGTCCTTGGCGGTCGGCGATGTGCTGTTGGTCCCGGCGGCGGCCGAAGCGGTCGAGCTCGAGCCCGGCGCTTTGGGCCTCGAGCTGCTCGAGCTGGACGCCAACGCCTGACGGCCTGAGAACAAATCGACTCGGGCTGCGCCCGAGCAGTCAGACCAGGCCGTCAGATGCCGTTTAGGCCGCCATCCGGCGGCCGCAGAGGCCCTCCTGCGGCCGGCCTGTCCCAGAACGAGGCCGCGCGCGGGGCTCCGTTCGGGGGAGGCGGACGTGCCGCTCGCCGAACCTGCCCGAGGAACGCCAGAGTGGGTCGCGAGTCGCCCGAGGCCGACCCCCAGGGGATAGCGGCGCCGGCCACGGCCCACCCCGGAAGTTGGCACCGGCAGGGCGATTCTTCGGATCGCATCAGCCCGGCGTAATCCGATGGGGGGCCCCCTCAGAGCCGCATTTTGGTGCGGGGCTTGCAGGGACCCGGCTCGCCGGGGCCGAATTCGCCTGCAGCTTGGGGAATCGAACGGGAAATAGGCCCCGACGCTACGCTGATCGGTCCGCCGCCGGCCTCGAAGCAGGCCGCGCAGCCGGCTCTTTCCTCCGCCGCCGCCGGGCGGCCCCAACCGCGGCGCTCCGCGAGCGCCGCCCCCAGGAATCCCATGACCCAACGTCGCCCTGCTCGTGAGAGCCGCGACCGCCAGGACCGGGCCCCCGCGCCCCGTCCCAAGAAATCCCGCGCGCGCCCGCGCAGCGAGCCCCGCGAGCCCCTGACCGCCGCCGACCTGGCCGCAGCGCCGGAGGCCGGCGCCGGGGAGCCCAGCTCCGGCGAGCCGCAGCGCCTCAACAAGTACCTGGCCTCCCATGGCCTAGGCTCGCGGCGGCGCTGCGATGAGCTGATCCTGAGCGGCCAGGTGTGGGTCGATGGCAAGCCTTGCACGGAGCTCGGAACGCGCATCGATCCGGGGGTGCAGCGCATCGAGGTGGAGGGGGTGCTGCTCAAGCCAGCCGGCATCCGCCCGCGCTACTACCTGATGAACAAGCCCTCGGGGGTGGTCTGCACCAGCGACGAGCGCGAGGCCCGCGCCCGCGCGATCGACCTGATCACCGATCCCGAAAAGGGCCGCATCTTCACGGTCGGCCGCTTGGACGAAGAAACCACCGGTCTGCTGATCCTGACCAACGACGGCGATTTCGCGCACCGGATCATGCATCCGCGCTTTGCCGTGACGAAGACCTACATGGTCAAGCTGCGCGGGCGCATGGAGGACGACGCGGTGCAGCGCATCCGCGAGGGCGTCTATCTGGCGGAGGGCAAGACCGCTGGAGCGCGCGTGGTCGTGCTGCAGAGGAGCCACGTGCAGACCCGTCTCGAGGTGACCCTGCAGGAGGGCAAGAACCGCGAGGTGCGGCGGGTGTTCGCCAACCTGGGCTACAAGGTGGTCGACCTGAAGCGGGTGCGCATCGCGCACCTGACCGATCGCGGGCTGAAGATCGGGCGCTGGCGTCCGCTGACCAGGCAGGAGGTCCAGGAGCTGCTGGCCGCCGCCGATCCGCTGCAGCGGGCGGCGCTGCTGGCGGCGGGCAAGCTGCCCAAGCCCCCGCACCGGCGCGGACTGCGCACCGATCGCGGCCGCCGTGGGTCCGAGGCGGATCGCGGAACCGGCGGCCCGCAGGGTCCGGGCGAGGAGGGCGCGGGCCGCGCCCCGAAGCGCTCGCCGAAGCGCGCTCCGCGGACACGGGAGGTCGAGAACGAGTTCGAGGCCGAAGAGCCTCGCCGTGCGCTCCCGCACCCCCTGTTCCAGGACCGCCCCGGCATGGAAGCCGAGGACTTCGAGCCGGCAGCGGAGGCACCTCAGCAAGGCGGAGCCAAAGCTTTTGCGGCCGCCGACGAGCCCCGCGGTGCACGGGGCCGTGGTCCCCGGCGGCCGGCCAGCTCCCGAGCCGTCAATGCCCGCCCAGGCGCCGCGGCGGCCGGGGAGCGCGGCCGGAGCCCGCGGGCAACCGGCGCAAAGGGCGCAATGGGCCAGGAGCGCGGCGTCGGCCCGGGCGGGCCGCGCGGGCGGGCGGGCGGCCGCCGGCCCAGCGCCAAGGCTTCGGACACGGCCAAGGTCGAGCGGCGCCCCGGGGAGTCGCCGGGCGAGCGCGCCCGCCGCGAGCTCGGCTGGCAGGAACCCGGCGGCCGCAAGCTGGTCGACGCCAGCCGCGGTCCGCGCGGCCAAGCGGGCCGCTCCCGGGAGCAAGGGCCGGGCGGTCGTGCGTCCAAGGGCGCGCGCTCCGGCCGCGGACCGGCCCGCGG
>JBIKLM010000080.1:0-12312 GCA_044359835.1 Planctomycetota bacterium | reverse complement strand
GAGCTGTTCCGGCGCTACTACGGTCTGTTGATCGAGGTCGCCCGGCGCCGCCTGGGCCCGCGCCTCAAGCTCAAGGAGGACGCCGACGACCTGGCGCAGACCACCTTCCGCGAGGCCACGCGCGACTTCCGCCACTATCGCTATCAGGGCGACGATTCGCTGCTGCGCTGGCTGATCCAGATCCTCAACAACAAAATTCGCGACCGGGCCGAGTTCTATTCCGCTGGCAAGCGCGACATGTCCCGCGAGCGCACGATCGAAGCGCCCACGGACAACGACGACGGCCCGCGCGGCATCGAGCCGGAGAGCACCGATCTCTCCGTGACCCGCCAGGTCTCGCGCGAGGAGGAATTCGCGATCCTGCGCAAAGGCCTCGAGCGCCTCTCGCCCGATCACCGCCAGGCGATCACGCTGGTGTTCTTCCAGGGCCTGTCCCTGCGCCAAGCCGGCGAGCAGATGGGCGGCAAGACCGAGGACGCCGTGCGCATGATGCTGCGCCGCGCCGAGGCGCGCCTCAAGGACATCGTCGCCGGCCGCCTGTCGCCCGGCGAGTGAGCGCCGGCGCGGCGCGCCGATTCAGGCCGGTTCCATGGAACGGCCGGTCTCATGGAGCGGCCCGTCAGCCCCAGACGCAGCCTCCCTGGGCCGGCGCTGCGAGCCGCCGAGCTCTCCCCGGGCCTCCGCTACGTGGCCTTCCCTCCGGGGCCGACGGGGCGCGGCGTGCACCCGAACCTCAGGGCTCGCGGGGCAGGCCGCGCGGAGCTCGGTGGGGCGCCGCAACGCCGGCGAGATCGGGACCGGGGAGGCCCGCGAGGCCTCCTGCGCAGACCGGCGGGGAGGAGCATCGAATCCGGCCGCGCCCGAGCAGGCAGACCGGTCCGTGTGCACGCCCATGGACCGCCATGCGCTGGGTACGCAGGCCGGGATCGTCGCTGCGCCTCGATTTCTCCCGGGTCCCAAAGCTCCGCGAGGCCCCCGTGGCGCCACGGGCTGCCTCCCCCCGGGCCTTGCGCCGGCCCCGTAATCCGGTCAGTGACCGGGCCCGTGACCGGGCCCGCCTGGCGCCGAAGGCTGGCGCCCGCGACGGACCGACCCTCGCCCCGCCCGCGGCCACCCTGCCGAAACGCAGCAGCGCCGCGGATGGCCCGGGCGCTGCCCGAGCCGCATCGGCTCCCTGGCAGTTTTCCCGGAGGCCCGCTTGCCTCGGGCCGGAGCGCTCCCTATTCTCCCCGTCCCCTCTGGGGACATGGGCCGTTAACTCAATCGGTAGAGTGCCATGTTCACAGCGTGGAAGTTACTGGTTCGAGTCCAGTACGGCCCACCACGCACCCGGCCTCGTTGACCGGCGGCCCGCACCAGGGCGCATGCCGCGGGCTGTTTTTTTTTGCTTCGGCTCCCTGTGTCGCGTGGCGCGTCGCTGGGGAGGTTTCCGCGCCGCTCCAGCCGATCTTCGCGGCCGTTGCACGTGGAGCTCCACCTGGCGCTGGACCCGGCTCCCTCGCGATCCGCTGCTTTCGCTCGGCGGCTCGGGAACCCAGACCCACGCCCGCGGGCCCGGTTCGCCCCGTGCTCCCGCCCGAGGACTCCGCTGCCGGGCCGGGCCTTGGCGCCCGAGGGCGTGCGACAATGGGCCCATGAGCCTGCCCTCGGACCCCGCGGCCGCGGCGAAATCGCCGGGTCGCTTCGAATACGTGCTCGGCGCCAGCGACCACGAGCACCATCGCCTGGCCCTTCAGAACCAACTCTTCGAGTCCATGGCGCGCCGCCAGCTGGGCTGGCTCAAACTCGAGCCCGGCGCGCGCGTGCTCGACGCCGGCAGCGGCCCGGGCGCCCTGCTGCCCCTGTTGCGCGAGGTCTCCGGTCCCGGCGGCCGCGTGGTGGCCCTCGAGCGCGAGGCGCGCTTCGCTTCGGCGATCGCCAGCCGCATCCAGCGCGAATCCTGGACCGACGTGGAGCTGATCCACGGCTCGATCGAAAGCGCTCCGCTGGGCGCGCCCTTCGATGCCATCGTGCTGCGCTGGGTGCTGAGCTTCCCGCCGGAACCCGAGCGGCTGGTCGAGCGCCTGGCCCAGGCCCTCGCCCCCGGCGGCCGGCTGCTGGTGATCGACTACAACCACCACGGCATCTCCCTGTTCCCCGAAAGCCCCGGCTTCGACGCCGTGATCCGCGCGACGCGCGCCTGGTACCGCACCCAGGGCGGCGACGCCTTCATCGCCGGCCGCCTGCCCGAACTGTTCGAGCGCGCCGGCCTGAACCTCGAACGCCTCGAACCCGAAGCCTTCGTGGGCGCCCCCGGCTCCCTGGTCTGGCGCTGGGCCGAAGAATTCTTCGTGCACCACTCCGCCACCATGGAAGACCTGGGCCTGCTCAGCTCCACCGAACGCGACGACTTCCTGACCGAATGGCGCCGCCGCCGCGAAAACCGCTGGTCGCGCTTCTACTCCCCCCTGATCGTCACCGCCCTCGCCCGCCGCCCCAGCCCCTGACCGCCCGCCGGCATTCCGAGCGCCGTTCGGGCTCGTGTTTTTGGGCGCCGGAGAGCAGGTCCGGGCGGCATGCGCTCGGACCCTGCGATCGGGGAGGGATCGACCCGTCTCCAGTTCAGCGGACGCGCCGGCTGGTCCGCTCGCCGTCGGCCCGAGGGGTCAGCGCAGGAGTTTGAAGGCGTGTTTCCAGTCGCCGCGCAGGAAGCCGGGGAGGCACCAGAGTTGGCAGAGGGGTTCGAGGGCGCGGGCGGAGGTGGCGCGGCCGACGTCGTAGGGTTCCCAGCCGAATTGGCGGATCAGGTGTTCCGCTTGGCGTTTGGCGTGGTCGTCGTTGCCGCAATAGAACATCGTCGGCGGGCCGCCGGGGAGGCGCGGGTCGACCATGAAGTCGGCGCCCACGGAATTGAAGGCCTTGACGAAGTGGGCGCGCGGGTGGGCCGCTTGCAAGCGCTCCATCAGGGAGTCGTTGGGCCCCGTGAAGAACTCGAGCACGCCATCCTTGGGCGGCAGGTCGGCGATCGGGTTGGTGGCGTCGATGACGGTCTTGTTCTCGATCGCGACGCCGGTCTGGCCGCCCAGGGCCGCTTCGGCGGCGGTGCCCTTGACCGCCAGGATCACCAGCTCGCCGAATTCGGCGGCGGTGTGGAAGGTGCCCAGGCGCACGCCCGGGTTCTGGCGCAGGAATTCCTGCAGTTTGGCGGGGGAGCGCGTGCCGAGCTCGACGCTGTGGCCGTGGCGCAGGCAGCCACGGGCCAGGGTTTGTGCGACGGTGCCGGAGCCGAGGATGCCGATCTGCATGGGAGGGAGTGGGCCGGGGATGGGGTCCGGAAGGGGGCCGGCCGAGGCGGGCCGACCCCAAGGTATGCTGCCAGCATGGAACAGGCGCTCCAAGACCGCTATGCCCCGAACAATCGCTGTTTTGGCTGCGGGCCTGCCAACCCGAAGGGCCTGCGCATCAAGTCGATCCCGCGCGGCGCCGAGGTGGTGGCCCTGTGGACGCCCGAGGGGCACCACGAGGCCTTCAGCGGCATGCTGAACGGGGGCATCTGCGGCGCGCTGCTCGATTGCCATTGCAATTGGACCGCCGCCTGGCACCTGATGAACGCCCGCGGCGAGGCCACGCCGCCCTGCACGGTCACCGCCGAATACACGATCAAACTGAAGCGTCCCACGCCCACCGACGGGCCCCTCGAGCTGCTGGCGCGGGTGGTGGAGGCCCAGGGGGACCGGGCCTGGGTCGAAGGCGAGCTCAAGGCCAAGGGCCTGGTGACCGCCACCTGCCGCGGTCTCTTCGTGGCGGTCAAGGAAGGCCATCCGGCCTTCCATCGCTGGTAGCCGCGGCGCGGGTCGGCGGCGGTTTTCTCAGTTTTTGGCGCCGTGTTTCGGCGCAGTGCTGCCCTTGCTTTTCTGGCGCTCCAGGAAGCGGTGTGGGTGCCTGAAGAGGCGAAAGGCAGGCTCTGCTCCTGGCACTGGACCTCCAGGGCCTCTGCGGGAACCCTGGACTCGTGTCCGCGGGCGTCCCGGAAAGTCGCAGCCCTGCGTTGCCCACACGCTTCCCGGAAGCCCCCTTTTCTCGGGGAAAGCGGCGCAGGCCCGGGGCGCTCAGCGGCCTTGGCGCAGGCGCTCCAAGAGCGCGGCGAAGGGAGCGGGCAGCGGGGCGCGGAATTCCATCGGGCGCTGGGTCGAGGGGTGCCGCACGCGGATCTCGGCGGCGTGCAGGGCGTGGCTCGGCAGCTCTTTGGAGGCCGAGGAACGGCCCTCCGGGCGGTAGAGCTTGTCGCCCACGATCGGATGGCCCACGGCGGCCAGGTGCACGCGGATCTGATGGCGGCGGCCGCTCTCGGGTTTGCACAGCACCAGCGCGCGCCCTTCCCCGCCGGCCGCCTGCGGGAAGCGCTCGAGCACCTCGCAGCGCGTCAGCGCCGGCGCGCCGCGCGGGTCGGGGCGCTGGATGTCCTCGAACTTGGGATGCTGGCCGAGGGCCAGGTCCACGTCGAAGCGCTCCGCGCGCGGAACGCCGTGCACCAGCGCCCAATAACGCTTTTCCACGCGCCGCTGGCGGAATTCCTCCACCAGGAACAGCTGCGCCTCGCGCGTGCGCGCCGCCAGCAGCACGCCGCTGGTCTCGCGATCGAGGCGATGGACCAGGCCGGCCTTCTCGCCGCGCGGCGCCGCCTCGATCGGCCCGAAGCGGCGCACCAAGAGGTCCGCGACCGTGTCGCGCTGCTGCTTCGGGTTGGGCTGCACCAGCAGGCCGACGGGTTTGTTGAGCACCACCAGGGCCTCGTCCACGTGCAGCCATCCGACCGCGTCCGCCAGGTCCGCGGCTGCTTCCGCCGGGCTCGGCCCGGGCTTCGGCGGCGCTTCGAAGAACACCCGCACGCGCTGGCCGGCGCGCAGGGTCAGGTGGCTGCGGGCCTGCACCTGCCCATCGACCAGCACGCGCCCGAGCCGCACCAGCTTTTGCAGCTGGGCCTTGCTGCGGCCGGGCACGTGGGCGAGCAGCAGCTCGTCCAGGGGCCGGCCGGCCTGCTCCCGCGGCACTTCGAATTCGACCGGCGGCTGGCTCAAGCCCGGGGCCTCCCGCCGGCGGCGGGGCGCGGCCGCGCCAGGCCCAGCAGCGACACCCCGAAGGGCAGGCTCTGGCGCGTCAGCCAGCCGGCCTCGATGGCAAAACTCCAATACAGCAACGCATCCAGGCCGAAGGGCAGGCGCACCGACAGGTCCGAGCCGCGCGCCGCGCTCTGCGCCAGGAACGGCCGCATCAAGAGCCGCAGCGCGGCGATCGGCGCGAACAGCAGGGTGTTGAAGTAGCTGAGCTTCAGGATCTCGAAGCCGGCCGCTTCCAGGCGCTCGACCAGCTCGGCCCGGCGATAGCGGCGCACGTGCTCGGCGAGCACGTCCTGGCGGCCCCACATCCAGGGGTGCGCCGGCACGCTCAGCAGCAGGCGACCCTCGGGGCCGAGCACGCGCTGGATCTCGGCCAGGGCCGCCCGGTCGTCGGGCAGGTGCTCGAGCACGTCCAGGGCACAGACCAGCGGCAGGCTGCCGGTTCGGAAGGGCAGCCGGGTGGCGTCGGCGCGGGTCAGGTCGCTCCGAACCCCGAGCTCTCGAGCGAGTTCGGCGCAGGTCTCGAGGGAACGCGCCGAGAGGTCCAGGGAGACCAGCCGGCCGCGGCTGGCGAGCACATCCAGGTTGACGCCGGAGCCGGGGCCCAGGTCCAGGATCCAGGGGGTCCCGGGGCCGCGCGGCAGTCCGTGGTGGTCGAGCAGCCGCGCGAAGATCCGCCGGCGGGCGCGGAACCACCAATGGTCGCGCTCCAGGTGCTCATCGTGGACGACCGATCGCATGGGGCTTTGGCGCCATGGTAGGGGAGCCGCGGCCGGCGCAGCAGGGGCAAGGCCGGGCGCGGTGAGTTTGCGGGGGGCTCGGGGGGCGAGGGGCCCAGCAGCCCGTCTGGGCTTCGGCGCTGGCGCTTGGACTTCGATGCTGGGGAGGCTGGCGTCGATGGCGTCCCCAGCGCCGAGGACGCGCCCGACAGCCTGGTTTCGCGCAAGCTCGGCGAGGTTTCCCTGGCTCTGGAACGCCGGCCCATGGCCCGCCGCGGCGCCGAGCTGCGCTCGACAGCCCGGCCCGCGCCGTGGCAGGCTGGCTCCATGCGCTTCCCCCCGCTGCCCCTCCTGAGCCTGTTCCTGGTCGCCTGCGCCGCCCCCGAGTCCGGGCCCGAGTCCCGCGCGATCGCCCTCTTCGACGGCCAGAGCCTGGCGGGCTGGAACGCCGACGTGCCCGCCGCCGATGCCGCCCCGGACCTGCGGCCCTCCTTCGTGGCTCGGGACGGCCTGCTGGTCAGCCTGGGATCCCCCGAGGGGCACCTGATCACCGAGGGCAGTTTCCGCGACTACCGCCTCTCCATCGAATACCGCTGGCCCGGCGAGCCGGGCAACTGCGGCGTGCTCGTGCACGCCTCGACCCCGCGGCGCCTCTACGGCATGTTCCCGCAGTCGATCGAGGTGCAGCTCCACAGCGGCAACGCCGGCGACTTCTGGTGCATCGGCGAGGACATCGCCGTGCCCGACATGATCGCGCGCCGCGGCCCGCCGGAAACCTGGGGCGTGGACGGCGACCGCGCCCGCCGCATCGCCAACCTGACCGATGGCTCCGAGCGCCCCGCGGGCCAGTGGAACCTCCTGGAGATCGAATGCCGTGCCGACACGATCTCCGTGTGGGTCAACGGCGATCCGGTCAACTTCGGCAGCGGCTGCACCGCCAACGCCGGCCGCATCGCCCTGCAAGCCGAAGGCGCCCTGTGCGAGTTCCGCCGCATCGACCTGCTGCCGCTTTGACGGCCTGAGAGCCAATCGACGGGCTGCGCCTGAGCCGCCCGGGGCGCCTCTCAGCCTTTGCTTGGGCTCCCAGATGGGTGCCGAAGCATCCCCACACCGGGCCGGGAGCGTTCCCTGAGGCCCTCGGCCCACTTGCGCCCTGGTGCCGGCCGCTTACCCGCCTCCAAAAAGGGTGGAGCCGAAGCCCGTGCCCATGAGGGGGAACATGGGAGACAAGACGGGATCGTAGCCCTTGGCCTTCAAGGCAGCTGCGATGTCCCTCAGGTCATCTCGCATCCGGTAGAGCTCCGGATAGGACCCCTGCTCCAGCCGCACCTCTACACAATTGGGGCTCGAGCCATCATGGCCAAGTCGGTATTGACGGATGATCGGATATTCCGTGTCTTCCAGGGCGAATCCGGAATTTCCCGCAGGGCTGATGCTTTGATCCACTGTGTGCACGATGCCCGATCGCCACTGAGAATAAAGCGCTAAATTCTTTGAGCGCACGAACTGGTCTCGCAGGATCGCCTGCATTCCGAGAAGCGCCTCTCGACTCAGGGAATCCAATTGCGGCAACACAGACGGGTTCTGGTTCGCCGGCTGGTACCGGGTTGGTTGCAGCGACGCTTCGGAGCGAGGAAGAACGCTCGAGTCCGTCTCCATCCAGCGTGCTCCATCGGCATCCTTGTGGCCCAGGGGCAGGATCGTTCGAGCCGTATGAGGCACGCTCGCTTCGGTCGAAGGGCTCCCCGCGGTTTTCGGGGCCTGCTTGATTGCGAGCCAGCCAAGCAAGACGAGCACCGTCAGGGATACAAGTGCGAGCGTGTTTCGAATGATCGTCAAAGTGAGGCCGAGAGGGTGGATGAGCCGATAGTCCGAGGCTGGAAAGAATCGGCTCGCAGCACGGATCCCAGCCTCCGAGACTGCCGGATGGCCTCAACCCTAAGCGGGGTACTGCTTGCCTCGGGGGCCGCCCGGGGCGGGGCGCCCCGAGGGCAGGCTAGCGGGCGGGTTGGCCGGCTCGGGGGCGGGCCGAGCCGAGCGGGGATCGGCGGGTCAGCGGGTTTGGGCTTCGGTCCACCAGTTGGGGTGGGCGTAGCGCAGGGGGCCGCCTTCGCGCAGGCGGTTGGCCAGTTCGAGGCTGGGCAGGCCGGCGGGGGCGGTGACGTTCCAGGAGGAGAGGCCCGGGGCGACCTGGGCGCCGAGGCTCAGGCCGTTGTCGCGGGCGTAGGCCTGGACCTCTTCGGCTTTCCAGTCCTCGGGGAAGCCGGCGAGGACGCCGCCCGGCAGGGCCATGCGCTGGCTGTAGCCCACGGTGCCTTCCCAGAACACGGGCGAGAAGCGCCCGCCCGGCAGGCGGTTCAGGTCGGCGGCCAGCTGGCGCACGTCCGTGCCCGGGCCCACGCGCCAGAAGCGCACGGCAGCAGCGGGCTGGCTTTCGAGCACGGCGCGGGGCTCGGCGGCCAGCAGGCGCTCCTGGGCGCTGGGGCTGGGCTCGAACTCGGCGATCAGCAGGGGGTCGAGGGTCGCGCGGCGCTCGCGCTCGCCGTCGTGCCAGGCCATCGGGATCAGCCCGCCGATCGCTTGGACCGGCGCGTCCTTGCCGAAGGCTTCCGCCGGCAGGCCCGGGCGCGACAGGTCGCGGCCGCCGCCCTGGGGCGGCGCAGGCGTGTGCGGCGTGGGCTGGGAGGAGGAGCAGGCGCACAGCAGCGCCGCCAGCGGCAGCAGAGAGGATTGGATGCGCATGGGAAGGGGGGTGAGGCTCAACGGCCGTAGAACTGCAGGCGCACGGAGGCCAGGGTGCCCGAGTCGCCGGGCAACAGGTCGCGAACCCGGACGGTCCACGTGCCGTTGGCGGATTCGCCCAGGTGGCGGGCGCTGCCGAAGCGCCAGTTGGAGAGGGCCGGGGTGAGCGGGGTCGCCCCGGCGGCGGTATGCGGCACAGCCAGGCGGCTGATCGTGCCCGCCGGGCTTTGCAGGGTGATCTCCAGATCGGCCCAGTAGGTGTGGCTCGGCGCGTCCACGAAGACATGCACGAATTCGAGATCGTTGATCCCGGAGTTGGCCACGGTGACCGGCACGCTGACCCCGGTGGTGTTGTTGTCGGGGATGGCCTGGTTGACGCCGATCACCGGGGTCTGCACGAGGGTCAGGTCGGCGACCGGGGTCCAAGTGGCAGCCAGGGCCACCGCGGCGGCCGCATCGACCACGCCGAAGCCGTAGTCGTGGTTGATCTGGAAGCCGGCCCCGTTGGTGGTCCAGTCCGGGTGGCCGGGGTCGTTCTGGCGCGCGCTTTCGGCCAGGATCAAGCGCACGTCGCTCCAGGACAGGTTCGGGTTGGCGTCGAGGATCTGCGCGGCGACCCCCGCGACCAGCGGGCAGGCGGCCGAGGTGCCGTTGAAGTTCTCGGTGTAGTCGGGGTTCGAGAGATCGCCCGGGCCCCCGTCGCTGTAGCCGGCGCCGCCGGTCAGGTCGGTGGTGGTGATGGCGTGGTTGTTGTCGCCCATCGACGGGGCGCTGATCCACAGGTTGGCCCCGGCTTCGCTGTAGAAGGCCCGCCGGCCGTCGTCGCCGACCGCGCCCACGGCGATCACGCCGAAGAAGTTGGCGAAGCCGTCGTAGTTCGAGTTGTCGACGTCGTCCGGAATGCCCTGGGCGAAGGCTCCGTTGCCCGCGGCCCAGGTGTAGACGAGGCCCAGGCCGCCGCGGCCGTTGGTGACCCCGTTGCTGATCGCGTCGCGCCAGACCTGCGGCGAGGCGGCCAAGCCGCCGGTGCCGTCGACGGGGCCCCAGGAGTTGCTCGACACGTCGACCACGTTGCTGTTGCGCAGCATCGCGTCGGCCGAGTTGTTGTTGGTGTTGTTGAGCAGCAGCCCGAAGCCCAGCAGGTCCGCTTCGTAGGCCGCGCCGCGCCCGCCGATGCCGTTGTTGGCCGCCGCCGCCGCGATGCCGCCGCAGGCCGTGCCGTGGTCGCCAAGGCCCGGGTTGCTGCTGCCGTTCAAGTAGCTGTAGGAGCCCGGCACCACGTTGGGGGAGAGGTCCGGATGGGCCAGCTCGAGGCCGTTGTCGACGATCGCGATGGTCGCGCCCTGGCCGGTGGCGCCCGCGTTCCAGGCCGGCACGCAGTTGGCGTCTTCACCGGGGGTCCCGCCCTGCTGGCCGGTGTTGTCCAAGTGCCACTGGGCGGCGAAGAACGGATCGGGGCCGGTCAGCGTGAGCAGGTAGGTGAACGGCGCGGAGGGGGCGCCCTCCAGGCCGTCGATCAACGCGGCGACGACGAAAACGAAGGTCCCCGAGGCTCCCGGATTGAAGGTGATCACCGCGGGCGGCGCCGCCACCAAGCCCAGGAAGCTGCCTGGATCCAGCGGGAAGCCGACCGTGTCGCCGACGTAGACGTTGTAGCCGCTAGCGCCCGGGACCGGGGTCCAGTTGAGCTGCAGGTCGTTGCCCACCGGCGTACCAGCCAGCCCCTGGGGTGCGTTGCTGTCGCCGCCGCTCGAGCAGGCCGGCAGCCAGAGCAGCAGCAACACGGGCAGCAGGGGCAGCCAGCGGAAGGCCCAGGCGGAGCGGAATCGGAGAGTGCGGGGGCGCGCGTCGAGATCGATCATGGGGTGGAGCCTCGGCGAGCAGTCTAGCGGGGCGCGCCGGAAGTCCGCGGGGCCCGGACGGTCCGCCCGCGCAACTCCCCGTGCCCCGGATCCGGGATTCGGCGCCCGCGCGCAGCGCAGGCGCGAGACCCGTCGCTTGGAGCCCCGCTGCGCTCGGCACCGAAGGCTCGTGCCCGGCGCAGGACGACCGCGAGCTGCAGAAGGCCCGCGCCCCGCGCGGGCTCGCCGAGGCGAGATCCCATCCGCAGACCCCAAGTCCTGCCGATGGGCGGGTCTGACACCTAGGGCTTCGCCCAGGTCGATTCTCCTTCAGCATGTCGGCGCCGCGCGGTCACGGATCGGACACCGTCGGCGCCCGAGATCTGTCCAACTCGGGCCAGCTCGCCGAGCCCCGATCGGCGCCGCCAAAAACGAGCGCGCGGCGGTCCCGGCTTCCCGGCCGCCGCGCGCCCTTCGGCTCCCGCGGACGCCCCGCTGGCGTCCGCCGGGCGCGGTCAAGGTCCGATCAGGAGCTCCAGGGCGTTGGTCAAGCTGACCAGCCCGAGGAACGGCTCGCCCGGGGCCAGCACCGCGCCTTGCAGGTACAGGGCTTGGCCGACCAGATTCGGGTTCGTGCCGATCGACACGGGGAAGCTGGCTTGGCCCGCCGGGCCGGTCGTGCCGCTCAGCAGGAACTGGGCCGCCGGCAGCAGGATCGGGCAGGGCGTGGCCGGGCCGAGCGGAGCCAGGTCCAGATCGAAGTACAGCGCCACGGGCGCCGCCGGGGCCGCGCTCGTGACCTGCAAGCTGAACGCCTGACCGAGGCGCGGCGCGGCCGATGCCGACAGGCCGCCGCTGGCGCTGCCGCAGCCCGCGCCCTGCACCTCTGCGATCGCCCCGCCGGTCGCGCCGAAGGGGATCGAGTGCAATTCCGCGCCGGTCCAGGGCAGGCTCGCCGGGAAGAACACGCGCTCGCCGACGCGCAGGATTTCGCCGTTGGTCCCGGGGTTGCTGCCGCCGGGGCCGAACAGGCTGTCAGCCACCTGAAAGCTCCCGGGGCCGCTGCCGTCGCTGATCCAGAGCTCCGTGTTGCCGCTGCCGCCGCCCGCGCCCGCGAGGGCGAAGATTCCGGGGCTGATGGCCTGCAGGGATCCAGCAACCGAGGCAAACAGCGGGTCGAACGTGCCCGGCGCGAAGAACGGGAGCACGAGCTGGGTGCCGGCGAAGGTCCCGTTCGTGATGTACAGGCCGCCGGAAGTCTGCAGCAAGGCCCGGCTGCCATCGGAGGCCGCACCTTGCAGCTGTCCCGACAGAACCGAAAGGCTCCCACCCGGGGTGCCGTCGCTGACCAGGATGCTGAAGCTGGGGATCCCGATCGGGCAGCAGGGGGTCACCGAGGCGCCCCAGACCAACCGATCGCCGACGGCGGTGAGCAGGGCCGGGTTGCTGCTTGCCCCCCCGCTGGCCCAGTCGATCAGCAGCTGGGTTCCGACCGGCGTGCCATCGCTGACCCAGACTTCGGTGCCGGAGGTGTTCGTCGCGCTGAAGAACAGGCGTTGGCCGGCGCGGGTCAGTTGGCGCGGAGTCGAAGAGCCCGGACCCGGGTTGATGTCGATACGGAAGCCCAGAGTTCCGTTGCTGAAGCCCAGCTCCGTGCCCTGCCCGTGGCTGCCTGCGTTCCAGCGGAAGGCCACGCCGGCGCCGAAGGCGACCATCTCCGCATCGCTCGCCAGGGCCGTCGACTCGCTGCCCGGAGACAGGTCCAGCAGCGTTGCCGAGAGCGGCGCGCCGTCGCTCCACCACAGCTCGTTGCCCACGTTGGGCGTCGTCGGCGTGGCGAAGAAATACAGCCGCGCACCGGCGTCGACCAGCTCCTGGGCCGGGCTCAGGAGGTCGGTGGCCGTCAGGCGCACC
>JBIKLM010000459.1:0-3454 GCA_044359835.1 Planctomycetota bacterium | reverse complement strand
TGGCCCCGGGTCGCTCGCTTTGGGGGCCCCTCGAGGGCCCGGCGTCGAGCGCCCCGCGGCGCTGGGCGCACGCGGCGCCCGGTCGACTCAATCCCGATCGCGCTGGCCGGGCGAGCCCTGGAGCGCGGGGCGCGGGGTGGGCGGGGCCTGGATCGAAGCGCGCGGCGCGAGGGCGCCGCTGGCCCGAGGGGACGCAAGCAGGGACTCCAGCAGCTGGACGGCCCGCTCGGCGCTGAGGTCCCGTCCCGCGACCCGGCCCTCGGCATCCAGGACGAACAGGACCGGGAAGCTGCGCAGGTCCCAGGTGCGCGGCCAGGCGGCGTTGGGCTCGCCCAGGAACAGGTGCTCGCCCAGCAGGCCCTCGCTCCGCACGCGCGCCTCGGCCGCGGCCACGTCCTCGTCCAGGTTGACGCACAGCAGGCTGAAGCGACCCTCGGCCAGCGGTCCGAGCAGCCGCTCGAACAGCGCCCGGTTCGGCCCGAATCCTCCGCTCCAATGGCTCCAGAAGGCGATCGCCAGGGGCCGGCCGCGATAGTCCGAGAGGCGCTTGGAGGCTCCCCCCAGCGGGCCGAACTGGAGATCCGGGGGCTGTTGCCCCACCTGCAGATAGGTCAGCGCGAAGACCCGCGGCGCGACGCTGCGCGTCAGGCGATGCTTGGGCAGCTCGCGCTGCAGGCGCTCGTAGGAGAGCAGCGCGCGCAGGCGCTGCTCGGGCTGCTCGCTCAACAGGTTGGCCAAGCAGAACAGGGCCCAGGCGCGGACTTCGGGATTGTTGCTCCGGTCGGCCAGGCTTTCGAGCAGCTCCGACACCGACCCGAAAGAGAAGTCGTCGACCAGGCGCTCCGACTCCTGGATCGCGGCCACCAGCCAGTCGTCGTGCGCGTGGCTCTCGAGGATTTCGGCCAGGTAGCGCTCGCGGCGCTTGCGCTGCTCCGCGGGCGCCGCGTCCGAGCGCTCCGCGTGCACCGCCAGCCACCAGCGCGCGGGTCCGACGCCCTCCAGCGCCAGGCCCTCGAAACGGGGCCACCAGGCACGCGCCGGATGCTGGGCCGGGTCCGGCGGCTCCACGGACTGGCTCCACTGCTGCCACCAACGCTCCCGATCGCTTTCGAAGCGGCGGATCAGCACGTCGCACAGGCGCTGCCGTCCGCGGTCCGCCGAGCGGCTTTGTGGGTAGGCCACGAGCAGCTTGAGCAGCAGCTGGTCGGCCTCCGCCAAAGCCGCCGCCTCGCCGCGGCTGGGATCCGACAGGGCCGCCTCCGCCAGGGCCAGCAGCGCCGCCGCCCGCACCCGGTCGGGCTGGCCGTCGGCCAGGCCCAGCAGCGCCCAGGAATCGGCCCGGGCGCGGGGCAGGCTGGCCACCGCATCGGCCAGCAGCAGCAGGGTGCGCTCGAGTTCGGCGGGCCCCAGGTCGCCGGGGCCGAGCAGGCCTTCGAGCAGATCCAGCGTCAGGGCGCGCTGGGCGGCCCCCGAGAGGCGCCGCTCGGAAAGGTGCTCGAGCAGCCACAGGCGGCCCGGGCGCAGTCCGCGCTCGACCAGTTCGGCCATGCGCAGCCAGAAGGGCTCGATGTCCAGGGATTCCCCGGGCGCCAAGGCGCGGCGGGCCGCGGCCAGGTCGGCCTCGAATCCGGCCAGGGCGGCCGCCAGGTCCTGGGCGCTCGCCGGCTCCGTCGGCGCCGGGGCCGGCGCGGTTCCGGGCGGGGTGACCTGAAGCCGGGCGCTGACGGCCTGCGCCGGCGCCAGCAGGGCCAAGTTGACCAGCAGCCAGGCGGCGCCGGCCCACAGGGGCCGCGGGGCGGAGGACGAATGTCGGGAGCGCATCGCGGTGGGCTGCCTGCCGCCGGCGAGTCGGCGGGGCGGGTCCCAAGCCCCCACTGTAGCGGCCCGAGGCGCAGGGCCGGAAAATCGGCCCCGTGCACGGGCCGCGGGAGGGTGATTTGAGACCCCGCTCCCGACCACAGCGCAGCGCTTGCCCTCGGAGGCGGCCGATCCGGCACCTATATTCCGAGCATGCAAGCAGGACCTCCCGCGCCCGCGGCCTGGCGTGCGCCCCTCTCCGCGAGGGCACGCCTGGGCGAAACCCGAAAGGAGCTGGACCGGATCGAGGACAAGGTCCTCTCCGGGGGCCGCCTGACCCCCGCCGAAGGCCTGTTCCTGCACGAGCACGCCGACCTGAACCTGCTGGGCAGCCTGGCCGATCAAATCCGGCGGCGCCTCCATCCGCGCTCGATCGTCACCTACATCGTCGACCGCAACGTCAATCCCACCAACGTCTGCATCACCGACTGCGGCTTCTGCGCCTTCTATCGGCGGCCCGGACAGCAGGGCGCCTACGTGCTCGAGCGCGAGGTGATCCACGCCAAGCTGGCCGAAACCGCGGCCCTGGGCGGCCGCCAGGTGCTGATGCAGGGCGGGCACCATCCGCAGCTCAAGACCGCCTGGTGGGCGGAGCTGTTCGCCGACCTGCGCCAGCGCTTCCCGCTGATCAACCTGCACGCGCTCTCGGCGCCCGAGCTCGACCACCTGGCCAAACTGGACAAGCGCCCGGTCGAAGCCGTGATCGCGGACCTGTATGCCGCGGGCCTCGGTTCGGTGCCCGGGGCCGGGGCCGAGATGCTGGTCGAACGCGTGCGGCGCTTGATCGCGCCCAAGAAGACCTCCACCGAGCGCTGGCTCGAGATCCATCGCCGCATCCACGAAGCCGGCCTGCGCAGCTCGGCCACGATGATGTTCGGGCACCTCGAGACCCCCGCCGAACGCATCGAGCACCTCGATCGGCTGCGGTCCCTGCAGGATCAAACCGGCGGCTTCACCGCCTTCGCCTGCTGGACCATGCAGCCCGACGGCGTGCCCGAGCAGCACCTCTATCCGCAGAAGGCCACCCCGGGCGTGTACCTGCGCGTGCAGGCCCTGGCGCGCATCTACCTGGACAACTTCGCCAACCTGCAGACCAGCTTCGTGACCCAGGGCATGAAGATGGGCCAGATCACCCTGCGCTTCGGCTGCAACGACTTCGGCGGCACGATGCTCGAAGAGAACGTGGTCTCCGCCGCCGGCTGCAAGAAGCTGGAGGGCATCGAGGTGATCGAACGCATGATCTCGGGCGCCGGTTTCTCCCCGCGGCGGCGCAACTCCTGGTACGGCATCGACGATGAGCGCGAGCCGGGCCCGCCCGTGCCCGCTAGCCGCGAGGCCGCCCGCTCCGCCAAGCTCTTCCCCGCCCAACCGGCCGCGGCCGGTACCCGCCCGTGATGCTGCCCAACGCTTCCCACGGCCAGGCCTCCCCAGCCGCACACAGCCCCTCGCGTCCCGGCCCCGGCCCCCGGCCGGCCGAGCGCACCGGCGCGCTCGAGTTCTCGCCCCGCGAGCTCCGCCGCGCCGAAGCGGCCGGACTCGGCCAGGTGGCCGCCAAACTGCGCGCCGGCGAGCGCCTCGGAGCCGCGGACGGCCTGTG
>JBIKLM010000457.1:0-3462 GCA_044359835.1 Planctomycetota bacterium | reverse complement strand
AGCCCGCGGCCGCACGCGACGGCAGGCTGAGGATGAACCGACTCGGGCTGCGCCCGAGCCACCGAGCCTGCCTGCTGGCGGGCCTTCGGGCCCCCATCCGCGGGCTACAGCGGCTGGGATCGACCGGAGCCCCCATCGCTCTGGGGGCAGGGGCCGCGCCGAGCCGGGGCCACGGCTTGGGCCCCGGCACGGCGGAGGAAGCCTGAATCAGCGCCTGGCGGCAGCCCTCAGGCCGCGCGCAGCCGTCGACGGCCAGCCGGGGCAGGCGCTGGAGCGGGGCCACAGGCAGCGCCTATGGGCACCGGGGCGTGCCCCGCCGAGCGGGGAGCGAAAGCCCCGGGGCCCGCGAGCCTCGGGCTACACTGGCCGCTCCCCCCCCAAACCCGCCCCCCCTCGATGCCTCCCCGTGTCCTCGTGACCGGCGGTGGCCGCGGCATCGGCCGCGCCATCGCCCTGCGTTTTGCCCGTGAGGGCGCCACCGTGACCGTCGCCGCGCGCAGCTCGGCCCAGATCGATGCGGTGGCCAAGGAAATCGACGCGGCCGGGGGCCGGGGCATGGCGGCCAACATGAACGTGGTCGACCACGGCTCGATCGAAGCCGCCGTCTGGCGCGCGGTCGAGTTCATGGGCGGCGCCATCGACGTGCTGGTCAACAGCGCCGGCGCCTTCCAGATCAAGCCCTTCGAGAAGATGCGCCCGGCGGACTTCGACTTCGTGCTGGGCACCAACCTGATCGGCCCCTTCCAGGTGGTGCTCGAATGCCTCGAGTACCTGCAGGAATCCGAGCAGGCCCACGTCTTCAACATCGCCTCGATCGCCGCCAAGCAGCCCTTCCCCGGCAACGTGGCCTATTGCGCCTCGAAGTACGGCCTGCGCGGCCTCTCCGACGCCCTGCGCCTGGACCTGGCCAAGGACAAGATCCGCGTCACCACCGTCTACCCCCCCCAGGTCGACACCCACCTGTGGGACGAGGTCGAAGGCAACTGGGACCGCACCAAGATGCTGAAGCCCGAATCCGTGGCGGAAGCCATCTACCAGGCCTACCTGAGCCCGACCCCGATCACCGACCTCGACATCCCCCCCGCGGGCTGAGTTGCTTTGGTCCGCGCGGACGGAGCGGCTGGAATCCACGCTCCGCGGAGCCTCGCCACCGACTCCTGACTGGCCAAAAAAGGGCTCACATAAAAACAATCGGCTCGGGCCAAGCCCGGGCCGATTTGTCTTTTTGTGAGCCCGAAGCTTCGCGGGCGTCGCCTGCGGACGGCGCAGCTCAAAGGCTCGGGCCTGGACATGGCCAGAGCGGCCTTGCGGGGCGGGCGCGAAAGATCAGCGGTCCAGGTTGCGCACCAGGCCGAGGAATTCGGCGCGGGTGCGGGCGTCGGAGCGGAAGTTGCCCAGCAGGCAGGAGGTCAGGGTCGAGGAGTTTTGCTTTTGCACGCCGCGCATCATCATGCACAGGTGCGAGGCGTCGGTGACCACGGCCACGCCCTTGGGCTCGAGGACCTCTTGCAGGGCCGAGGCGATCTGCTGGGTCATACGCTCTTGCACCTGCAGGCGGCGCGCGAACAGATCGACGATGCGCGGAATCTTGGAGAGTCCGATGATGCGGCCGTTCGGGATGTAGGCCACGTGGGCCTTGCCGAAGAAGGGCAGCATGTGGTGCTCGCACAGGGAGTAGAACTCGATGTCCTTGACCAGCACCATCTCGGAGGCCTCTTCTTCGAAGATGCCTTGCCCGACCACTTGCTCGACGGTTTGCCTTTCGCCTTGCAGCAGCTCTTCGTAGGCTTTGGCGACGCGCTCGGGCGTGCGCTGCAGGCCCGGGCGATCGGGGTCCTCGCCGAGGTTCTCGAGCAGCTCGCGCACGATCTGATCGACCGGCCGCTTGTTCTCGGGCATCTTGCGGGGGCTGTAGAGGGCCGGGAGTCGGGGGGAGGAAGTGAACAACGGCGTCATGCCGTCGTGTAGCCCGAGGGTCCGGCGTATTCCACCCGGGTCCTGGACGTTTCGCTGAGTCCGATCCGGACCAATCGGCAGCCCGGCTGAGCCGCGACCTGGGGCGCCAGGAGGTCCCAGAAGGCCACGGCCATGTTCTCGGCCGTGGTGATGCGCCCGTGCAGGCAGGGCACGTCGACGTTCAAATTCTTGTGATCGCAGGGCCCAAGCACGGCCTCGCGCAGCAGGCCGAACAGGCTCGTGAAGTTGACCACCATGCCGGTCGCGGGCTCGACCGGGCCCTCGACGGTCAGCTCGATGGTGTAGTTGTGGCCGTGCAGGTCGGCGCAGGGGCCGTACAGGGCCCGGTTCTGGCGCTCGTCCAGGCCCGGCGCGACCAGCTGGTGGGCGGCGGAGAATTCTTCCCGGCAGGAGACCCGCACCCGGGGGCAGGGGCTCGGGGCGGACCGGGGGCCGGGGGGTCCACCGGCGGTGGCCGAGCCGGCGGAGGGCGGGGGCACAGGGTCGGGCGGCGTCATGGGCTCAGGCGGGAACGTAACCCGGTCCGCCGGGATGCCCCAGGCCGAGCTGGATTTCCGACATCCGCCGCCCAAAATCTAACGTGCACGGTAGATTTGGTCGATGGACTGGCCCTAGGCCCGGTCCGGCCCTAGCCTGCCGCCCTGCGCGCTCCCCCGCCCATGATCAGCAAAGTCTGGATCGTCGAAGGCTGCATCTCCTGCAACCTCTGCGAGGACCTCTGCCCGGAGGTGTTCGAGGTGCCCGCGGGGGACACGTCCCGCACCGTCAAGGGCCACGAAAAGCGCCTGACCGGCAACGCCGACCTGGACGCCAAGATCCGCGAAGCGCGCGACTCGTGCCCGGTCGAAGTGATCATGACCCAGGAGAAGTGAGCCCGGCCCGCGGGCCTGCGGCGGCCTGGGAGGTCGGGGTCGGTGCCCGAGGGAATCGCGAGGCGGAGGCCCCCCGCCCGCGGGCAGGGGATGCGGGGGACGGACGGGATTCGGCCGGGGCAGACGCGGCGGGCAGCCCGCCTGATCCGGGGATTGCGGAGCGCAGCGCCTCGTCGCGGCGGTCCCGACTCTGCGGATTTCAAAGGGGCCAGGCCAGGGTCGGTGAGCGCGCCCGCTGGCGGCTGGGGGCAGGGCCGGGTCGCCCGTCCCCCAAGCCCAGGCGCTGCCCGCGAAATATGGCGCCGCCTCGCGAGCGCTGGCAGCGGACCCGGGGCCAAGAGGGCGCTTTCGCTCGAGCTGCATCCGCGCAGCCCGAGCGGACAGGCGACCGCTGCCTCGAGGTGATCAGAAGGCCCGGCTGAAAAAACAAAGCCTGGGATCACCGTGATTTGGCGATCCCAGGCCCGTTGGAAGCCGTCGGCTGCCTCGGTTTGGCGGCCGGTCAGCGCGGCCGGTCAGCGCGGCCGGTCAGCGCGGCCGGTCAGCGCGGCCGGTCAGCGCGGCCGGCCGGGGCGCGACGGCGGAGTGGCCGGGCGCACGGGCGGCGCGGCGG
>JBIKLM010000458.1:0-3462 GCA_044359835.1 Planctomycetota bacterium | reverse complement strand
ACCGGCGGCGTCGAGGCGCGGCAGCACGCGCACACGCTTCCAGGGATGGGGCGTGGCCACGATGCGCAGCGGCTTGTCGATGGACAAACCGCGATAGTCGCCCGGGAAAACCAACAGCACGGCGCCGGCCGGCGCCGCATCCACGACCTCTTGGAGGCGGCTCGGCGTGCCGGGGAAGACCTGCAGGACCTGGGCCTGGGCGGCGGGCGCCGCCAGGGCGGCGCAAAGGATGGGAAGGGCGCAGCGGGTGAACATGGGAGCGAAGGATGGGAGAGATGGAGAAACGACGGGAACCTGTGCCGCTTGGCGTTCGTCTCCGTCGGGCGCCAAGAGCCGCGAAGACCCTCGGGGACCAGTGGCGGTGTTGGCGGAAACCTTTGCCTGCCGCCGTGAGTCGTGGGCCCAGCAGGACTTGCGGACGGAACCAAAACGGAAATATTTTCCAGCGTTCGCTGGCGCCTCGAGTTCGGCTCGTCTCCTGTCTCGGCAAGTCAGGAGAACCGGCGCGTGCGTCGGTTACCGCCGCATGGAGCCTCCCGCGCAGTCCCTGGGGATATCGCGGTCCACACGGATATCAAGGCCCTGGAGATAGAACGCTCCACGGTTCCAGCCGGCGGCCCCGCGAATGACCGGACTGCCGCAGCCCCCTCAGGCCAGGTCGAGCTCGACTTCTTCCTTGCCGTCGGGGCGGGTGCGGGCGGAGACGAAGCGGACCTCGAGACGCTGGCCCGGCTCGAAGTCCGGGGGTCGGCGTCCGCGGGCCGCCAGGGCCCGCATGGGCAACAGACCGTCGCGGCCCGCGTCGAAGCGCACGAAAACACCGAATTCGACGCAGCCGGTGACCGGGCCCTCGAAGCGCTGTCCGCGCTGGTATTGCTCCAGCGGTCGCCGTGGCGCGTCGTAGTAGCGCTGGTCGGCCCAACCGAGCTCGATCGAACGCAACTGCTCGAGCGGCAGGCGCAGCGTGCGCGAGCGGCCGGCGAGCGCCAGGTCGAGGCCCTGACCGGGCCTGGGACGCCCGCGGCCGCCGCCCTGCCCGGGCCGGCCACGCCAGGACAGACGCGTCCCGAAGAGCCAGCACCCAAGTGGGCTGCGGGGCGTGTGGAGCGTCGCGGAGAGGACGCGCGTGCGCTCTAGCGTGCGGCCACCGGCGAGTTCGATGCGGAAGTCCTCGAAGTCGCCCTTGAGCTCGGCGCCGCTGCGGAGCCGCGCGCGGTCCCAGGTGGGCAGGCGCGCGAGCGCGTCTCGGTAGGAGGCGAAACGCCGGCCGAATTCGCCGCCCCGCGCGAACAGCGCCGAGAGGGGCGGCGGCAGGCGTCGCGGCAGGTGCCCGGCCAGGCGTCGGGTCAGGGTCTCGGGGCGGGCCACGGCGGGCTCGGCCTCGAGCTCGGGGGTCAGGCGGGCGCCGGGGTGGGTGAACAGCAGCAGCGGCACCAGGCGCCGGGCCTCGATCGGCCGACCCTGCTGCTCGAGATAGCGGCCCAGATCGTGGGCTTTGGCCGTGATCAGCGCCAAGGGATCGGCATGGACCTTGGTGGCGGCGCCGACCTGCGCGAACCGGCCATCCGGATCGCGCCGGATCTCGCCCGAACAGTGCTTGACCTCGATCGCCAGCAGCGCCGTGCGGCACAGCACCACCAGGTCGATCTCGTGCTTGCCCCTGGCATCCGATTTGGGGCAGCGCAGGGCCGGGAAGAAGGCCGCCGAGCCCCGTCCGGACAGCAGGCGCCTCAGGGCGGCCAGCGCCAGCCGCTCGCCCTCGTCCCCGGCGGCGTCGCGCGCGTCGATCGCCGGGGTCGAGCGGGACAGCTCGGCCGCCTTCCGCGCAGCGCTCCAGCCCCTCACGGGCGCACGAAATGGAGGCAGTAGTTCTCGACCAGGCCCGGGATCGGCTCCTGGCGCTCCAGCACGAAGCCGGCCGACTGGACCTCTTCCAGGACCTGCTCGCGCCCGGCGCGCACGTGTTCGAGCAGCCAGGGGCGCGAGACGCCCGGGATGCGCTCGAAGTCGATCAGCACCAGGCGACCCCCGGGCCGCAGGGCGCGCCGGATCGAAGCCAGGGTCGAGCGCGGGTACTCGAAGTGATGGTAGGTGTCGCACAGGAAGGCGACGTCGATCGAGCGCTCCGGCAGCTCCACGGAGCGTTCGCTGCACAGCACCGCCTCGACCTGGCCCAGGCCGAGGGCCTCGGCGCGCTCGGTCAGGTGCGCCACGAAGCCCGGCGCGATATCCACGCAATACAGGCGCCCCGCGGGGCCCACGGCCCGCGCGAAGGGCTCGAGGAACAGGCCGGTGCCGGCGCCCACGTCGGCCACCGCCTGACCGGCTTCCAGCCGGACCGCGGCCGCGATCGCCTCGCGGGCCACGTAGATCTCGCGGCTTTCGACCTCGAAGCGCTGGACCATGGCGTCCACGTTCAAGGCCGGATCCAGGTAGTCCTGATTGATCCCGGGCTTGACGCTGGCCTCCGGCGGCGGCGCCGAGGCGCAAGCGAGCGTCAAGCAGCCAAGCACCAGGCCCGCGGCGGCGCGCAGGCCCCACGGCAGGGGCGGACGATTCATGCGCACAGGATAGCGGCGCGCCCGGCGCGGGCCGATCCCCGCGGGAGCCGCCGCGCTGCAGCGGCTCCGCTCGACGTCCGGGTGGCGCGTGGTCTGCCGGCCCTGGCGGCGCCGGCGTTTGGATCGCTCCGCCCGCGCCCCCTGCGCCGGATGCTGGCGCCAGGGGCGGCCGCCCGGCTCACTCCAGGTGGCTGCGCAGCATCCAAGCGTTTTTCTCGTGGATGTCGATGCGGCGTGTGGCCAGGTCCACCGTGGCCTGGTCCTTGCCGGTTTCGCCCAGTTCGATCACGCGCTTGGCGCTGGCCACGATCTTGGCCTGATCCGCCACCAGGATCTCGATCATCTCCTTGGCCTTGGGGCTGCCGCTGGCGTCCTCGACGCTGCTGAGCCGGGCGAAATCGCGATAGCTGCCCGGCGCTTGGTCGCCCAGGGAGCGGATGCGCTCGGCGATCTCGTCGATGGCCAGGGCCAGCTCGCTGTACTGGGTCATGAACAGCGTGTGCAGGGTCGCGAACATCGGCCCGGTCACGTTCCAATGGAAGTTGTGGGTCTTGAGGTACAGCGTGTAGCTGCTGGCCAGCAAGACCTTGAGCTCTTGGGTGACCGGATCGGCAGCGGTTTGGGCGGTTTTTTTGGTGGCCATGGTCGCGGGGGCGTAGCGGGCGGGGGCGGAGGATCGGACCGCGACGATCGCATCGTCGGTCGCAAGCCCATTAGGGCATGGGCCGGCGCGCATGATCAACGCCCGCGCGGCCGGCCCCCAGGCAGGCCTTCAGCGTCGGGCTGCAGGCCGGGCGATCAGCCCGAACAACCGGCCGGTGGCCGCCCGGCCTCCGTGGGTCACCTCGCGGCGATAGGAATAGAGCTCGTCGCCTTGGGCGTAGGTGCACAGCGGCGAGAC
>JBIKLM010000078.1:0-12394 GCA_044359835.1 Planctomycetota bacterium | reverse complement strand
CCTGGAGCTCGGGAATGTTGGCCATTCCTCTAGAGCCTAATCAAAGGGCGGGCCAGCCCATCCGCGAGCCGGCCCGCCCCGCGGCGCCGAGCGACCCGGTGGATCGCCCGCCGCCCCGCGCCAAGGAAGCCCGAAGGGGCCCCCCAGGCGCGGCTCACAGCCCGTCGATGTCCACACGCAGCCGGTTGCTGAAGGTCGTCACGCCGTTCGGCAGGAAGACCATGGCCTGCAGGTAGAACTCCGCCTCGTTGAAGCTCGGCATCAGGGTGCCGAAGGCCAGGGGAATCGTGGTGACCGGCGTGGTGGTCACGCTGGAGGCCCCGGCGATCTGGGTCCCGTTGGGAGCGAGTGGATCGATGGCCAGGCTGCCGAAGTTGAAGCCGGGCACGAGCACATGCTGCAGCTCCGCCCCCATCGGCAGGGTCGCGCCGAGGAACATGAGCCAGAACGATCCGGTCGGAAGCGCCAGCTCGGCGTCCAGGTTGGCCTGGCCCAGGGCGTTGACGCGCAGGTTGCCGAAGGCGTCCGCCTGGCTCAGACCGCCGCTGGCGGCGTAGCGCAGACGCACTCCCTCGGGGCTGAACTGATCGGCGCCGCGGTGGATGACCTCGTCGAAGGTCACGGCCCGCATCGTCGAGCGCGGATCCAGGTCCATGTCCAGCGCATGGTTGGCTGCAACGGGCTGGCCCGCGGCGACCACGGAAGCCCCCGGGAACACGAAGGCGCCATTGCCCAGGTTGGCGACCGAAGGCGAAGCGGCGGTCAGATGCAGATCGAAGGGTGCGAACGCCTGCACGAACTGCGGGTTGGCGATCGGGGTGTTGGAGATCGAGATCGGCAGCACGATCGAGGTCAGCAGGCCGCTGGCATCGAAGTCGTTGGATTCGAGCACCAGTCCGGCGGGGGCGCCGGTGGGCAGCTGCACCTCGGCCGGATTGAAGGGGTTGCCGTTGGGCAGCGCGTATTGCGGGCTGAACAGGATGTTGTTGGCGATGACCACCTGCTGGGCGGCGCCGCCGTTCTCCACGCGGATCGACGCGGGCACCGTGCTGCCCGTGAAGTTGCGCACGAAGGCCACCGTGTTGTTGACGATGCGGCCCGAACTGCCTTGCAGGTAGATGCCGAAGTCGCCGGTGACTCCGGCGATCGCGTTCGAGAGGATCCGCGGATGCAGCGAGCCCGCGCCGGCGGTGGGACTCTGCACGAAAATTCCCGTGAAGGTCGTGAACATGCGGTTGGAACGGATCAGGTCGCTGCCCTGAGCCGAATTTTCGATCCCGATACCCCAGCGCAAGCCGGAGAACTGGTTGTCGACGATCTGGTTGAGGTGGATCGGCGCTCCGGCGGTGCTGGTGCGAACGCGGATGCCGTCGCCCCCGACGCCGAAGAGCCGGCACTGGTTGATGCCGACCTGGCACGGGTTCGTCCAGTTGGCCGGCAGGCCGTTCTGGCTCGGGTCGATCAGGACCCCGTAGGCGCCCGGCGAGGCGGAGATGCTGAGACCCCGCAGGATCGTCGGCGGGAGCGTCTGGGTGGTGTCGTTGACCTTTTCGGTCAAGGGACCGGTCACTTGGTTGACCTCGATCGTGCCCTGGTTGGAGAAGGGCACCGCCGATGCGATCAGGACGCTCGACGTACCGCTCGCATCGTAGTAGGCCTCCAGCGAGAGCCCGAAGGCCGGGATGCTCAGGGGCTGGTTGAGGGCGTAGGTGCCCGGCAGGAGGTTGACCGTGATGCCCTTGCCGGTCGAGGGGCCGAAGATGCTGAGCCAGAAGTCCGCCTGCTGGATCGCGAGATCGATCGGCAGAGGGCTGCTCGGCGAAAAACCCGAGTTGGTGGCCAAGCCGTTGGGCGCGGCGAACAGGCTCAGAATCGCGCTGTTGGTGTCGTGCACCCAGTTGCCGAAGGCTTGCTGGGCGTGGCCGACGCCGGCCAGCAGGCCGGCGCTCAGGCTGGTGAAGATCAGACCGTGGAGTTTCATGGGGAACGGATCGAAGCAGTCGTCCGCTCCGCAAGCTGGGAGAGCCGACGTCCCGGCGGAGCCGGGACGCCTCCGCGGGGGAGGCACGTTCGCCAACGATCTCGCCGCTCGGGTCGCCGCCGGCCACGCCAAAGGCGTGACCGGCGGTGCGCAGCGCCGCGCTCTCGAGGAGCGCCGGCGGCCGCAGACCGGATCGGAAACGGATGCGATGAAGAGATGCCGGCCTTCCAGATTGCTGGAGCGACCGAGGTTGCGCCGCGGGACATCCGCCGCGCTCGGCCCCGGATTGCCCGCGCAGGCTCCGCTGGTTTCAGCGCTTGGCCTTCCTTACAAATCCCCTACGGAGCGGCCCGGACCCGGGAAAAGCAGGCGCTCGCCCGCCGAGCTGGGATCGCGCGGGCGCCAGAACCCGGGCTTCCCCGGAAAAGCCGTCCAGCAGTCCCGGTTTCAGCGCTGCGGAGCGCGCGGCGCCGTCTCGGGCGCCTCGGCTCTAAGGAGCTCGATCTGCGGAAGCGAGAGGTACAGGAACTCGAGCTCGCCATCTTCGCTCAGGAACCAGGGCAGGTAGTCGATCGAGGTGCCGGGCCAGGGACAGGTGGCATCGAAGGGCAGCCAGCCGCCGTCCAGATAAACCTCGCACCACACGTGGCCCGCGCCCAGGGCCGGCACCCAGCCGGCCACCTGGCGTGCCGGCAAGCCCGCGGCGCGGCACAGGGCGATGGCCACGTCGCTCTTGTCCCAGCAATGGCCGTAACCTTGGCTCAGCACCTGGTCGACGCCATAGCGGCTGCCGCTGCGATCGCCGGCGAAGCGGATGCCGGTGTAGACATGGGCTTGGATGGCGGCGAAGCGCGCGGCAGCGTCCTCGAGTCCCGCGGTCAGTTCCGCAGCCAGGCGCGTGGCCGCGTCCGAGCGCCAGGCGCGCGCCTCCGGCAGGCTCGGAGCGGGCGCGGCGCTGGGCACGAATCGCTCGGCCTGCGTGCCTTCGACCGTCACGCGCACGGCCGGGAAGCCGTGGCGCCGCGGCAGCTCGCCGAAGCGCACGATCCAGAGCTCGCCCTCCTGGCGCTGCTCCAGGGGCTTGGGCGTGAACTGGTAGCGCGCTGCGAAGCCCGGACCGGGCGCGCGCAGGCGCAGCTCCTGGCCGAACTCCCAGCCGCGGGTGAGATCGGCGAGCTCGCGGGCCAAAGCGGCGTCCCCGGGCTGCTTTTCGAGGGCCAAGCACAGGTTGAAGGCCCGGTTGCAATCGGCCGCCGGGGCCGCGGAGACCGGCGCCAGCCAGAACTCCGCCTTCCAGGCCTGCGGGGGCGGCGCCTCGAGACCCAGGGCCTGGCCCAGGGCTGCCGCCGCCACGGCGTTCATTTTGGCGAACTCGATCAGCTCGGCGCCGCGGCGCCGCACCAGGGCCGGCGCGCGCCCAGCCCGCAACGACCTCTCGAGTTCCTTCGCGCCGGCCTCGTCGGCCGCCAACAAGAAATTGACCTGCAGGCGCAGGCCGCCCACGTCGAGCACCTGATTGGCCAGGGCCTTCAGCGGCGTGCCGAGCTGCGCGCTGAAGCGCTCCAGCCCACCGGGATCGGCCCGTTCGGTGGCGACGATGCTCCAACCCTGCGGCAGGGCCAGGGCTTCGAATCCGACCGGCGCGCGCTCCTGGGATGCGAGCGAGAGGGCCAGGCAAAGGGCTTGGATCCACATGGCGTTGATGGGGGGACTGCGGCGATCCTAGCTAGGGCGTCGCCGGGCCCGACCGAAAGCGCTCCCGCTGCGAACCGGTTCTCGGCGCTGGCCCTCGGGTTCTCCAGGTCGAGACCGCCAGGTCGCCGCGCTCCCGGCTGCGCGGAGCTGAGCACTGCCGGCACGGCCGCCGGCGGGGCGCCGGCTCGAACTCAGAGGTTGGTAGTCAATCGGCGCGCAGCGAGGATCCCAGCCTATGTGGCCGCCGGAGGGCGGCCCAATGGCATCCGAAAGACCGGCCTGCCTGCTCGAACGCAGCCCAAGTCGATCGTTTCGGCCCTTCAGCGCAAGCGCCGTACGACTGCGGCGACCAGGCGCTCCAAGGCCTGCGGATGCTGGCGCAGGAACAGCGAGGGCTCGACCAATTCGAGCTCCATCAGCAGCGGCCGGCCTTCAGGCCCCGGCGCCAGGTCGACCCGTCCGTACAACAGCGGCGGCAGCCGCGCCAGCAGGTCGCGTGCGAATTCAGCCTCCGCCGGTTCGATCGGCACCGGCCGCACGGACTCCGCCATGCCGACGAAACGCGGCGACTTGCGCACGGCGTGGCTCAGCTCCCCGTCGATCACCACCAGGGCCCGTTCGCCGTGGCCTTCGACCGATTCGAGGTAAGGCTGCACCAGCAGGTCGCGCTCCGCGGCCAGGGCCGCGGCGTGGGCCTGGGCGCGCCCGAGCTCTTCGACGCAATGCCGTTCGGTCGACCAGGAGCCGGCGCCCACCGCCGGCTTGATCACGAAACGGCGCCAGCCGGTCTCGGCCAGCAGCGCGGCCAGGTCGGGGGCCGCGCCGCGCGGGAACAAACGCGTGGGCACCACCGGCAGCCCGGAGGCCGCCAGGTCGAGCAGGTAGCGCTTGTGCAGGTTGCCGCGCATCAGCGGGCCCGGGTTCCAGAGCGGCGCCGCGCGCTCGACCCGCTCGATCCAACGCTCGAATTCCTCGACGTGTTGGATGTAGTCCCAGGTCGAGCGCACCAGCGTCGGCAGGGGCCCGTCCCAGTCCTCGTCGCCGCCGCGCCACGGGCACAGGCGCGCTTCGACGCCGGCCCGCTCGAGGGCCGCGAGCAGCAGCGGCTCGTCCGGGTCGGGCTCCGGCAGCGGCCGGCAGGTGGCGATGCGCAGGACGGGCTTCATGCGCTCGAAGTGGACGGCCAGGGTCCGCAGCGGACCAGGGCCTCGCGGGCATGGTAGAGCACGCGGCGCAGGCGACGCGCTTCGTCCATCAAGCCCAGCACCAGGGCGTCGTCGATGCGGTTCTCTACGGCCGCCCGCAGGACCGCCGTGCGCAGGGCCGGCTCGGCTTCGACCTGCTGGCTCCACAGCGCCTCGAGGCGGCGCAACAGCGCGGGATCGGGCGGCTCGAGCCCGCGCGCCAGCTCGGCCAGGCAAGCGCAGGCGTCACGGCGTGCCGCGGCCAGGGGCCGCGCCTCGGGCCCGGCGCGCTCCATCTCGGCATCGCTAAGGCGCGGTTGGGCGCGGCGCAAGGCGCGCTCGAGCTGGTCGATGGCCTCGAGCAGCTGCACGTGGCGCTCGTGCCACAGGCCGTGGTCGCGGTCGGTCTCGAGCTCGAGCAGGAAACGCCGCAGGGCCGTCAAGGCCGCGCTCAAGGCCTCGCCGGAAGCGGACTGGGCTCCGCGCGTGCGCAGGGCCAGGTGGTCGAAGGCCTGCGCCAGCAGCTGGCGCAGGTTGGCGGCCGCGGTCTGGACGGCGGCGTGGGGCGAGCGCAGCAGAGCCCGATCGAGCACGCGGCTGCCGTCCCGGGCCGGCACCACGCGCTCCACCAGGCGTGCAAAGGGCTGGGTCAGCGGCAGGATCACCAGCACACCCAGCAGGTTGAAGCCGGAATGGAAGGCGACCAGGGCCAGGCCGGAATCGCCGGCGAACGGCAGCCAACCGCGCTCGACCGCGGCCACGTAGGGCGGCAGCAGCAGGAAAGCGACCAGGCCGGTGAACAGGTTGAAGATCACGTGGGCCAGGCCGGTGCGCCGCGCGGCGAGGCTGCCCCCCAGGGAGGCCGCCAGAGCGGTCACGGTGGTGCCCACATCCATGCCGACCACCAGCGCGCCCGCTTGGGCCAGATCGATCTGGCCGGCGTGCAGGGCGGCGATCGCCGTGGCCACGCCCGCGGAGGACGCCTGGGTGATCAGGGTCATGCCCAGGCCCATGGCCACCAGCAGGGCGCGGCCCCACAGGCTGCCCGGCGGCAGGCGCTCGGAGCTGGGCCACAGGTCAACGCCGGCCACCCCGTCCTGCAGGATGCCCAGGCCCGTGAACAGCAGGCCGAAGCCAGCCAGGGCCGTGCCCGCCGAGCGCCAGCGGACTCCGAGCCCGAAACGCAGCGCCATGCCCACGAACACCAGCAGCGGCGCGACGCGGTCCAGGTCCAGCTTGAAGCCGAGCAGCGCCACCAGCCAGCCGGTCAGCGTCGAGCCCAGGTTCGCACCGAAGACGATCCCCAGGGCCTGCGGAAAGGTCAGCAGCCCGGCGCCGGCGAAACCCACGGCCACCACCGTGGTGGCGCTGGAGGACTGCACCGCCGCGGTCGTGACCAGACCGGTCAGCGCGCCGCTGGCCGGCGTGCGCGTGAAGCGCGCCAACGCCTGCGCCAGCCGCCCCCCCGCCAGGGCCTTGAGGCCATCGGTCAGGTTGGCCATGCCCATCAAGAACAGGCCCAGCCCGCCGAGCAACGCCAAGAGAGCCGCGTTCACGGCCGCAGGATACCGACGCGCCGCCGACCTCTCGAAAATCCAGTCCCTGCTTTCCACGCTGCTCGCGAACCCACTGAGCGGGCGACTGGTTCAGGACCCGGCCCGCCGCCGCCCGAAGCGGCGCGGCGGCACATCCGCCCTGCCCGCACCCGGCTCGCCCCCACCCTGCCGACCCAAGTCGCGGACGCTGGTGCCCGCGCGCACCAGGCTCCAGCCCGTTTTCCCCAGGGGAGGACCCGGAAGCTACAGAGCGCGGATCCCGCACGGAGACTCCTGTGACAGCGAGCCCAGGAACTGCCGCCCGGCGTTCCATAGAGGGAGGTCGCCTCGGGACCGGGACCAGATAAAGGGCTTTCGCCCCGGCCTACTCCCGGGCTGCGGGGCCGTCTCCCTCGGCGGCAGCGATGGGAGAGCCTCGCGGCGCGGGGCAGGACCGCGGGGCGTACCGCCTCCTCAGGATGTCCGCAGCACCCACAGACGGCTCTGGGCCGATGCCCACGCGGGCTTCGAGTTCGAAGCCTGCCGGCCAGCCCGCTGCCGCAGCCGTCTATGCGTATATCCTGGTATCCATGGCGAACCTCGATGAGGTCCTCAGGACCCTCCGCGAACAAGCGCCCCGGTTGCAGGCCCTGGGGGTGCTGCGGTTGGGGGTCTTCGGCTCGGTAGCCCGGGGCGAGTCCCACGCCGGCAGCGACCTCGACCTCTTGGTGCAGCTCGATCGCCTGACCTTCGACCGCTACATGGACCTCAAGATCTTTCTTGAAGACCTCTTTCAGTGCCCGATCGATCTGGTTCCCGAGCAAAACCTCGATCCGCGGCTGCGCGAGGCGGTCTACCGCGAGTTGATCCATGCCGCGTGATGCTCGCCTCTATCTGGAGGATATGCTCAAGGCTATCGATCGTATCGTGGCCTACACGGCGGATCTTGACCTGGAGGGATTCAGCCGCGACTCGCGCACTGTGGACGCCGTGTTGAGGAACCTCGAGGTGATCGGCGAGTCCTCCAAACGCCTTCCAGAGGAACTCAAGCAACAAGCACCAGCCATCGAGTGGCGCAAGATCGCCGGCCTTCGGGATGTCCTAGCACACGCCTATTTTGCTGTCGATTTGGGTCTTGTTTGGGATGTCGTGGGTACCAAGCTCGGTCCGCTGCGTTGCGGGATCCAGCGCCTCTTGGATTCCCGATTAGAGTGACCCTACGCACTCGGGGGGCGTCCTCTGTTGGGCACCGCGGGGTTGCTGCTGGGTATCTTCTCGCCTGGGTCTCAGAGAGTTCAAGGTCTGGCTTGCCGCTCTTTGCCCGTCTTCGCGCCGAAGGCTCGTCGCCCTGCCGGGTCAGGGCGAGAGGCCACTTCGAGCGCGCCCGGGGCGGACCCGGATGCGGACCGTCTCCCCCCCCACGCAGTCGGATCGCCCGTCCCCTTACGACGAGTAAAGCACAAGGCGGGTCCCGCGGTCTGGTGCTGGCCAGCGCCGTGGGACCCGCCGGTGGAGGGCTCAGATCAGAGTCCGAAGCGGGCTTCCAGACCGTTGGTGGTGCTCAGGCCAGCGGGGCCGCTGGGATCGAGCAGCAGGGCTTGGGCGGTGAAGGTCAAGCCCGCCAGGGCGGGCAGGGCGGTGTCCAGGGGCAGCGTCCAGGTCCCCTCGCCAGCGCCGCCGGGCGTGCCGGACAGCGAGATCGGCGTGAGCGACAGCAGCGGATCGATGTACACAGACGCGCCCGCCAGGAGCGGCAGGTCCACGGCGCTGCTGCCGATGCCGAAGACCCCCGTGGCCCCGCCCAGGCCGCGCACCAGCTCGACCGCAGCGCCACCGGCCCCGGGCCGCAGCACACCCGAAATTCCGAGCAGGGGCCGGACGCCCTCGAGCCCGGGTGCTCCGTTCCCGTACTGCAACCGGCCGCCGATTTGGGGCCCGGTGAAGATAGCGCCGTCGATCAGCGCCGCGGGCTCGAGGAATTCGCTGTCTCCGTCGCCGTCGAAGTCGCCGAGCACCGGCGCCCAGGGCGCGGGGACCGGCAGGTTGTTGCCGCGCCAGTAGCGCCGCAGCTGCGGGGCCGAGAGCGACCCGCCAGAGAGCACGAAGGTCGACTTGGCGTCGAAGCCGAGCAGCTCCGGTGCCCCGTCGCCGTCGAGATCGGCTTCGCGGAGCTCGGACAGGGGCGCGTAGGAGCTGAACACCTGCGTGAAGCTGGTTCCCGTGCTGTCCAGCCGGTGGATCTGCAGCGGGAAGGCCCCCGGCTCGAGAGGCGGCACGACGGCGGTTTCCAAGACCGAGACCACCTCGGCGCGTCGATCCCCGTCGAAGTCGATCGCTCGGGCGGAGGAGCCCGCGCCCAAGCTGGTGCCGGCCGTGCTGACCGTGCGAGCGGATAGGCCCAGGAAGTCCCCGCCCGAGGCCTGGGGCGCGAACAGGAAATCCAGCGCCAGGAGCTCGTTCCCCAGGAACTTCAGCACCTCCGCCCTGCCGTCGCGATCCACGTCCCCCGCATCGACCGCGCGGAAGCCGAGCTGGTCGACCAGGACCTCGAAGGATCCATTGTCGCGGGTGCGCAGGATCAGGTCCGGGGTGATCAGGTCCGTGCGGCCGTCGCCGTCCAGGTCCCCGTGCCGCAGGGAAAGACAGCGCGCAGCCGCCAGTCTGGCCACCTGCGGTGCAGTCAACTGGGAATCCTGCGGGGACCCGAATCTGCCGTTCGGCAGCCCGCGGAAGAGCGCGGCGCCGAGCGCGGCGCCGCCGAGCGAAGTCTTGACGCCGACGAGCAGGTCCAAGCGCCCGTCGCCGGTGAAGTCCTCCGCGGCGAGCAGGGGTGTGCCGAACTCAAAGCCGGGGAGCTGCCCTTCGAGCGCCAGGGTGGAAAAGCGGAATTCCCCCGATGCGTCGTTCACGAGGAAGCGCTGGGCGAGCTGGGCCGGCTGCAGCGGGTCGAAGAGCAGATCCAGATCGCCGTCTCCCTCGAGGTCCCGCGCCGCGGCGAAACCGCCCGAGAGGGCCTGCAGGCTGGTCCCGGCGCCGGGGGGCAGGATCGCCCCGGGCGCCAGCAGGTTGGTCTCGCGGGCGATCCCGCTGGGCTCTTCGAAGAACACGTACTGACCGATGGCCCGCTCGACCTGGCCGTCTCCATCCAGATCGAGGTGCCCGAAGGGCGGCTGGCGGCTGATGGTGCGCGTCCAGCTGTACAGAATTCCCGGCGCGAACGAGTAGCGCGCGCGCCAGACCAGCTCCCAAGCGCCGGTCGCCGGGTTCCACTCGACGGCCGCGTGGTCGCTGGCCACGTTTTGATTGGCATCGGTTCCGATCAGCAGCTCCAGGCGTCCGTCGCCGTCGTGGTCGGCCGCAGATTCGCCTTCGAAGGCGGCATTCGGAATGCCGGCAGGCGCCGCGGGCGAGGGTATCGAAACCTGGGTCCAGGTGCCTGTGGAGGAAAGATCGTTGCGGACCAGGGTCCAGGTGCTCGCGCCCTCGACCAGGAAGTCGATGTCCCCGTCGCCGTCCCAGTCGATGCGGCTCTTGCGAGAAAATGGAAACTTGGGGGGCGCGCTGGGCCCCGTCTCCTGGAGGAGAAGGTTGCCCTGCAGACGGAAAAGCAACAGGTCGGGGTCCAGGACGGCGAGCTCGTCGACCCCATCCCCATCCACGTCGAGCGCGCAGAGACCCCTGCTGGAGTTGAGCGTGAAGTCGGCGACAGTCGCCACGAAGGTGCCAGCGGGCTCGAGGATATTGATCCTCTGGCCGTTGAAGAAGCTGTAGCTGAGCGCGACCTCCACCTGGCCATCCCCGTCGAAGTCTCCAGCACAGGCATCCGGCGCGAATCCCGTGCTACCCGGGGCAGCGAACACCAGACCCGAATACCCCGGATTGGTCACGAAGCGGCCGCGGCATTCTGGGTGAGGATGCGCACCTCCCAGGTCGAATTCGAGGGGCCGGGTGGCTGCGGGACCACGCGGAACAGGTCGATCCGGCCATCCCCGTCGAAGTCGCCCAGCAAGGGCGCCCTCCCGAAAGGGTCCTGCAACGCGGGGCTGAGCTGCGGGGCAGGGGCGAATGCTCCGGATCCGTCGTTGAGGTAGACGGCTCCCTGGCCGAGCGAGAACGGTTGCCCGAAGAAGTTGAGGGTATCGAGCAGCAGGAGGTCGACGTCGCCGTCGGCGTCTATGTCGGCGGCGTCGCGGGCCGAATAGTTGGAGCTGAAGAAGCGCGGTGCGGTCAGAGCCTCCGTGGCGGGCACGGTCTGGGGCGGGGTCGGAGCGGGTCCGAATCCCAACAAGCAGGCGATGGGAAGCAGCATGGCGATGAAGATGGCTTGTCGTGCGAATGAGCTGCCCGGTAGGCGTCGGACGGGTGCCGGCGGGCCTGAAGGCCACAGCTCCATGGGACCGGCGAAACCCGGCCTCTCGCCGCCAGCTAGCGACCCGAAAAGGTTGGTAACGGGCCGCCGGCAACAGGCCGCCGGTCGGAGGGAGGGCTGGAACGCCCGTCCCTCCGCGGTGCAGACCAGGGGGTGCCGGATCGCTCCCTTTCAGCTCCAGGAACGGGCCCCGCCGGCGGCCCTACGGGGTCTCCAGGGCCCCCCGATCTGCCCGAGGGCGTGCCCCCGCTGCCCGCCGGGGAAGCCCACGCCCCCGAGCCCGAGCCGCGGCTGCCGAGCCCACTCCTCCGACCTACCCCCCAGGTCGAGGGCCCCGGCCCCAGAGCCAGGCCAGCGCCGGGTCGCACTCGAGGGACTGGCCGAAGGAGGCCCAGAACGGCCTCACGAGGCGGCTCGGCCCGGGCTCCCGCGCCCAGGCACGGCACGGGTCTTTCGTTTGGAGCGAGCAGGCCATGACCGCGCGGGCAGACCGCCTCGACCGCCGGCGCGCCCAGAGGATCGGCGCCCACGATGCTGCACAGGGGGCCCTACGGCTCGCCGAAAATAGGGGGCGCCGGGGAATCGTGTGGGCCAGCGAGCCGTGCAACGATCCGGGAAGCCGGCAGACCCAAGTCAAGGAATCGCAGCGAGGCCCTGGAGCTCCGTCGCCGATCGCGCCGCCGCACCTCTGGCAGACGGCGCGGTCGGCGGCGGGGCGCAAGGGCCCCTGGAGATGAATTGACGGGCGCAGAGCCGGGCCCTTCACCTCTTCAGGCACCCACACAAGTTCCTGAAGCGCCGAATAATGGGGCTTGCCCCGCGCGGCGCCCCCGGTCCGTCGAAGGCTGGTTCCAAAACCCGAAATGGACCTCCAGGTGGCAGGAGGCGCTGAAACCAGCGGCTGCGGCGAGGTCGCCGATCCAGCCCTCGAGCGCAGGCGGAACGCCGCGATCGCTTCACGAAGCAGTTCACTCCGCAGCCCTGCCGTTCGAATCCGGTGACAGCCCCTGATGGAGACCTCGACGCAGATTTGACGTTCTCTCGACTATGAATCGACGCGGGCGGCCGAGCGGGGCGAAATAGACTCGTCCCGATGAAGGTCACGATGCTCCTGGCCCTAACGCTTCTTCCCGGCGCGGAATTGCTGATGTCTGAGCAGGGACTGGCGCAATCGGGGGAATCGCTGCTTCCGATGTTCAGCGCGATGCCTGCGTTGGCCCCGCAGACAGAGGTCGCCGAGGCGCAACCCCAGGCCATCGTTCCGCTGCCGTCGATCCTCGATTTTACCCGCGGGGCCGGCTTCGGCCTGGCCCTGGGGGTCGGCGTCGAGTACGAGGCGGCCTACGACGGCTCGGACGAATACGAGCTCGAGCTGGACCCGGCCGGCGCCGTGCAGTGGCGCAGGGGGCAGCACATGTTGTTCTTCGAGGGCACCGAATTGGGATGGCGGGGCCGATTGGCGGATCGCTGGCTCCTTCAGGCCGGCGCCCGCTATGAGGACGGTCTCGATCCCGCCGATTCGGACAAGGGCGCGCTGGATGGCATCGCCAAACGCAGCTCGCACCTGACCGGCTTCATCGAGGCTCGCCGAGCCCTGGATGAGGATTGGCGCAACTGGGTGGGCGCCCGG
>JBIKLM010000079.1:0-12394 GCA_044359835.1 Planctomycetota bacterium | reverse complement strand
GTCGCCCTTCCCGGTTTCCTCGGAGGGCTTCTCCTCCGGCTCCTGGTCGTCGACCGGCGCCAGGGGATGCTCCACGTCGGCGCGCAGGGGCACGGTCACCAGCCGGCGCGTCCCCGCATAGATCCAGGTCTCGTCCAGATCGGCGTAGCGCGGCGCAAAGTGCCGCGCCGAGCTGTAGTAGAGGTACTTGCCGTCGGGCGAGAAGCTCGGCGAGGAGTCATCGAACCGACCGCTGGTCACCTGGTGGGTGAAGCCGGTGGGCAGGTGGTAGAGGTAGACCGCGCCGAGGCGCGTCTCCCCGCTGCGGTGCGCGTAACACAGCCAATCGGAGTGCGGCGACCAGCGCGGGTCCAGGTTCTGGCCGTCGGGATCCACGGCGATGCGCTCGTAGGAGGGCTCTCCCGACTCGAAGGTCAAGAGCCAGAGACCACCATCGTTGCTGGTGTAGATCAGCTTCTTCGAATCCGGCGACCAGGACAGTCCCTGGCGATAGCCGGCGCCGTGGCTGGTCAGCCGCTGCCGCCCGCGCTCGTCGCTGCCCGGGAAAGGCTGGCCGTCCAGGGAGGCCAGCCAGACCTCGATCTCGCCGCTCTCGTCGGACAGGTAGGCCAGGCGCTTGCCATCCGGGGACAGGGCCGGCCCGCGCTCGGCGTAGGCGCTGCTGCGGGTCAGGTTGCGCACCACGCCCTCGCCGCTCGGCACCGAGAAAATCTCGCCGCGGGCTTCGATCCACAGGCGCTTGCCCGTCGGCGAGGGGCTCACCGAGCGGACCGCTTTCGACAGGTCGCGATAGACCGGCATCAGCGTCGGTCGGTCGCCGGGGATCGAGACCTCGACCGCCTGCAGCTGCTTGTTCGCCAGGGACAGCAGATACAGCTGGCCGCCGTTCTCGAAGACCACGTCGTTCGGCCCGATCGACGGGAAGCGGATGCCGAAGTCGTTGAAGAAGGTCAGCTGCTCGGGCTCGCCGCCCCCCGCGGGCAGCCGCCAGAGGTTCAAGATCCCCCCGGGACCGCGATCGGAGGTGAACAGGAGGTCCTTGCCATGCCACATCGGCTGGGCGTCGGCGCCCGCGAAGTCGGTCAAGCGCCGGGACTCACCGCTGCGCAGGTTGTAGAGCCACAGATCCTGGGCCAGGCCGCCCTGGTAGCGCTTCCAGGTGCGGAACTCGACCGTGCTGGGCGTGAAGGCCAGCCACTCGCCGCTGTCGTCCAGGGCGCCGAAGGTGCCGTAGGCCAGGGGCAGCGGGGTCGGTTCTCCGCCGGACACGGACACGGACATCAAGCGCGGGGCGCGGCGCAGACCCGCCAGTTCGCTGGAGTGATACAGCAGGGACTGCCCATCGGGGGTCCAGCCGCACAGGGTCTCGGCCCCGGGGTGGAAGGTGACCCGCTGCGGAATGCCAGCCTCCAGGTCGAGCACGTACAGATCGCTCTCGCCCTGGTATTGGCCCATGAAAGCCACCCGGCGGCCGTCGGGGCTGAAGCGCGGAAAACTCTCAGCCCCCGCCGCGGAGGTGATCCGGCGGGCCTCGCCGCCCCCGCGCGGGCAGAGCCACAGGTCGTCGGCATAGCGGAAGACGATCTGATCGGCGCTGACGTCGGGGGTGCGCAGCATCACCGCGCTGGGCTCGATCTGCGCCGTGGAGGCCGCGGCGGCCGAAGTTTGGCCGGCGGCGTACAGCACGGCGAGCAGCAGGGCGGCGCCGGAGAGTTCGCTGGGGGCGGTACGGGGTGCTTGCTGGCGGGCGTCGGAAGCCATCGGGGGGGCGGACCGGAGAAGGCGAACGCGGGTCATCGGGAGAGTGAATCGTGGGGACGGCGCTGCAGAGAGGCGCAGTCGCAGTTGCACCGGGGGATCCGTTGGCCGGCGGAGCGGAGGTCGGGGGTGCGGAGGTCGGTGGCGCTGAGGGGCAGCGGGCCGCGGGGGCAGCTCCGCTGCACGGGCCGGTGTCGGGTTGGCGAAGGCGTGCGGGGGATGCGACGGGCAGAGGCGTCCGGCAAGTCGGAAACGGGGCCCGGGGCCGCGGAGGTTCGGCGAGCCGATTCGACGGGCAGCCTACGCCGCCGCCCGCGGACATTTCCGGGGGAGACCGGCCATGCCCAGCGACCCGGCCGCTCGGGCGGGAGGTCTGGGTTCACGGACCCGGGCTCAAGGGGCCTGGCCCGCGGGGAGGGCCAGCGCCCGCGCACCGCGCCCAGCGCGAGCAGGGGAAGCGACAGCCCCGGCGGCCTCGCTCTCGCGCGGCCCGGGTCGGCCGGCCTTCGACCCGAGCGCCCGTTGTCAGCCCGACTCCGGCTGGGGCGCCTCCAGCCGCCGGCGTCGTTCGAGGCGTCGGGCCCAGTCCTGCACCTTCTGGGCGTAGTGCAGCACGGTGCCCGGCTTGGGTTTGCCTTCCTTTTGGCGTTTGGCGAGCCAGGCCTCGTAGCCGCCGGCCTCCGATAGCCAGCGGTTGAAGCGCGTCGGACCGGTGTTGTAGGCCATCAAAGCCTGGGGGATGCTGCCGCCCTGGCGCTTGATCAAGCGGGCCAGGTAGCCGGCGCCGAGCCGCAGGTTGAGCGCCGGGTCCTCGAGCAGGGCGCTCTCGCTGGGCGGCGGCAACTTCATCAAGCCGGCCTGCTCCGCGGCCGTGTCCGGCCGCAGTTGGGTCAGGCCCAGAGCGCCCACGGAACTCCTGGCGCGCGGGCGTCCGGAGCTCTCGGTGGCCACCAGGCCCGCCAGCAGGTAGGCATCGATGCCAGCCTCGTCGGCGGCCGCGCGGATCGGCTCGCGCAGCAGCAGGATGCGCTCCTCGAGGCTCAGCTCCGCGAACACGCGCAGGGGATCGGCGGTGCGCCAAGCGGCCCAGGCCACCAGGGCCGCCAGCAGCCCCATGCTGACCAGCAGGGGCCAGGGCAGGCGTGCGCCGGATCGGAATCGAGATCGGCGGGCGGATCGACGCGGAGCAGGCATGTTCTGTCGCGGCGGGGTCGGTCGCGCGGGGTCGGTCAGCGCGGGGCATCGAGGGGGCAGGCCGGACGCGCCGTCGGCGAGCGCTGCGGCGACGAGGCCGCTTGCGCGCGCCGCTGTGCTAAAGACCGGATCTCTGAAGTTCGGTTGCGGGGCGAAAGGCTGGCGAGCGCTTTGCGGGCCTGCGCCGCCGCCTGCGGGTGCCCCCGAGGCGCCCGGCCTCTGCGGCCGCCGGATGGCGGCCCAAGGGCATGCGGACGGCCTGGTCTTACGGCTCGGGCGCAGCCCGAGTCGATCCTTATCTTCTCGCTGTCAGCCGGGCCAGCGCTCGTCGATCTGCGTCAACAGGCTTTGTCGCCACAGGTCGCGGGCCATGCCGCGGGGCGGCAGCGGCGTCAAGGTCTCGCCGAGCAGGCGCTCGAGCTCGCGCCGCGAGCGCTCGGCGAGCACCGCATCGACGCTGCCGAGGCCGCGCCACAGGCTGAACGCCCCCGCGCGGCTGCCGGCGCGATCGAGCCCGCCGGCGGGCGTCGGCACGAGCCCCGCGCGCTCCTGCGCGGCGCGCAGCCACTCGAAGGCGTCCGCGCTCTCCTGACCCTCGAGCCACTGGAAGTAGGCCTCGGCCGGATCGAGTTCGGTGCGCAGGTCGACCACGGTCAAGAAGGCCAGCTCGTCGAGCAGCTCGCGATCGCGCGGATTGGCGGTCAGCAGATCGATCAGCGCGCTGGCCGATTGGCCCACGCTGGCGCGGGCCAGGATCAGGGCCCCGCCCCGGCGCCCCGGGGAGCCCACGTCCTCCGCCAGCCGCAGGAGTTCGCCGTGGGCGCTCGGGCCCAGGGCCACCAGGCCCTCGACCGCCTTGGCATACAGCGGGCTGTCGGAGCCGCGGTCCAGGATCGACGACAGGATCGGCAGGCTCTGCGGATCGCCCAGCTCGGCGAGCCCGGAGACCGCGGCCGCCTGCACGGCCCCATCGGGGCTGGACAGGCCGGCGATCATGACCTCCAAGGAATCGCCGCCGCCCAGGCCGCCCAGGGCCTCGAGAGCGGCGCAGCGCACCTCGTTGGCCCCCAGCCGCGCGCGCATGGCGATCTCTTCGCGCAGGTCGCCCCGGGCGGCCTGGCCGGCGGCGCGCACGGCCGCCGCCTGCACGGCGAAATCCGCGTCCGAGAGCAGCAACCGGAACAGGCCCACGTCCTCGCCGTCGCGCACCTGGGCCAGGGTCGGCGCCGCCAGGGCCCGCAGGCGCGCCTGGGGCTCGAAGACCAGCTCGCGGGCCAGGGGCAGACCGATGCGCTGGACCAGCTCGGTGGCCACCGGCAGGGCCGGCTCGCCGTAGAGCGTCCAGAGGGTCGTCAAGAGCCGCCGCGCGCCCTCCAGCGGGGCCTCTCCAGCGGTCGCCGAGGAGGCCCCCAGGCAGTCCAGGGCCAGGCGCGTCAGCTGCTCGACGCGCCGACCGACGTTGAGCTCGTCCTCAAGGCCCTTGAGCAATGTTTCGAAATCGCCAGGCGCGAGGGGCCCCGCTCCGGGATCCGCGGCCGCGGACAGGCGCTCGAGCTCGTTCAGGTAGCTGTCCCGCGCGCTGCCGCGCAGGGACGGCAACGCCGACAGGCACAGCTCGCACAGGCGCCGCGCCCGCTCGGCCTGATCCCGCGGCTGCTGCCACCAGGGGGCTTCCGCGGCGAAGAAGGCGCGCGCGTCGGGGAACTGCTTGGGATCGATGAAGGCCTGCCAGCGCTGCTGCTCGAGCTCCGCCTCGACCAGCCGCCGGGCGTTTTGGTACCAGTCCGGAGCGGCGTCGGCCTCGAAGGCGAAGCGCTTGACCTGCGGCCCGATGCGGATCTCGAGCTCCTCCGATTCGTAGCCGGTCAGCGTGCCGATCGGCAGCCGCTGGGCCGAGAACAGCCCTTCGGCGCGCAGCGCTTCCATCAGGCTGGCGGCGCGCTCGGCCGTCAGGCAGCGCACCGCGCGGGCCTCGCCCGCATCGAAGCGCGCCTCCGGCCCGAGCAGCCACACCGCACCGCCCGGCAGCTCGACGCTCTGCAGCTTGACCTCGAGCCGCGGCGCATCGCCCGGCTCGCTGCGCAGCACCGCGCGGCGCGCCTGGAAGCCCTTGGCGGCTTCGATCCACCAGCCGCGCCAGGCGGGGCCGTCGGCGCCGTGATCGACGCCGGAGATCAGCTGCAGGCGCCGGCGCGCCGCCTCCGAGACCGAGCCGATGTCCTGGTGGAAGTTGGCCGCCGAGACCTCCCCCACCAGCCGGTGCGGCACGCGCAGGTCGAACCAGTTGGCCTCGCCCTCGCTGGCCTCGGGCGTGACCGTGCCGCGGAAACCGACGCCCGCCAGGGCGCAGGCCGCGACCCCCGAGGCCAGGGGGTCGCTTTCGCCCAGATTCGAGAGCAGCATCGGCACGTGCTCGGCGGACACCAGGGCGCGGCCGCTGCGATCTTCGATCTCCATCAGCGCCAAAAGCGCGTAGGCCTGGTCGCGGAACAGGGCCGGCGTAGAAAAGGCGCGCTCGAGCAGGGCGTTTTGCAGGCCCTCGCCGGGCAGTCGCGCGCACAGCTGCGCGGCGCGCAGGGCGACCCGCGGGGTCGGGTCTTCGAGGTGCGCGAGCAGCACCGCTTCGGAGGCGCTCGGATCGAAATCGACCAAGAGCTCGAGGGTCCGGGCGCGGGTCTCGGGGCGCCGGCTGGCCAGGGCCATCGCCAGCGCGGACGCGAGTTCCGCGCGCTGGGCCTCGCCCAGCTCCTCGGCGCCGCGCACGGCGCGCTCGAGCTCGCGGCCTGCGGCGGCGCGCATGGCGGCCGTCTGGTGATCGAGCAGCGCCACCAGTTCGCCGGCGCCGAAGAAGCCCGGCGCGCTCTGCCGCAGGGCGCGCAGCAGGATCGCCGAGGCATCGCGGGGCAGGGGCTCGAACAGGCGGGCGCGCAGCTGCTCGTGCTCGGCCTCGCCGCCGGCCTGCGCCAGGGTCCGCGCGGCGGTCACCAGGGCCGCCGGCTCGTCCAAGCCGAGGCCGGCCCGCGCCGCCCGCAGGCCGGGCTCGCCCAGGGCGATCCACTGGGCGCTGATGGCGCGTGAACGGCGCTCGTCATAGGCCGGCGCGTCGATCAGCTGCTGGAGCAGCTCGACCGCCAGGATCGAAGGATCGCCGCTCGAGGTGCCCGGCGACGGCTGGCTGCCCTGCGCCTCGGAGGGCTCGGGGGCCGGCTCGGAGGCATTCCTGCGCCGGCCTTGGCCGCGCGGCAGCTCCAACTCGGGCCGCTGCTCCTGCTCGCCGGCCTTGGGCCGACGCCCGAGCTGATCCGGGGGGATCGCGTCCTTGGGCGTGATCACCTGGGCGGGCGCGAGGGCGCTCAAGCACAGGGGCAGCAGCGCGCACGAAGCGGCGCTCGACCAGCGGCGGAGGTGGGTGCGAAGCATGGAGGGGGCGCGAGCGGAGGGACCCCGCCCCTAGGCGCGGCGGGGCTGAGAGGATACGCAGGGGAACGCTTTGTGCCCCCCGCGGGGCGTCCCGGCGGGCGCGTCAGGGTCCCGGGGGCACCCGCCGCACGGGCCCCGCAGCCCCGGCGGGCCCAACGGTCAGGGGGCGCTGCGGCGCCGCAGCTCGGCCGCCAGGTAGCGGCTTTGGGCGGCGGGATCCCGTTCGAGGGCCTCGCGCGCGAACAGCAGCAGGGCCGCGTCGAGCCCGTCGGCCTCCTGGACATCCCCGGCCAAACCCTCCTGGTTCTCCCCGGCCTGGCGCGCGCCGAACAGGTCCCCCATGCCGCGCTCGCTCAGGTCCTGCTCGGCCAGGGCGAAGCCGTCGGCGAGGCTCTCGAGCAGCCGCAGCCGCGGCGCGGCGAAGCGCTCCGGGATCAGGAAGCACCAGGGCTGGCCGCGCTGGCCGCGGCCGACCCGGCCGCGCAGCTGGTGCAGCTGCGCCAGCCCGAAGCGCTCGGCGCCCTCGATGGCGATCAGCGTGGCGGCGGGCACGTCGAGGCCGACCTCGATCACGGTGGTGCCGACCAGCAGCCGGCTCGCGCCGCGCCGGAAGCGCTCCAGCCGCGCCTCGCGCTCCGGGCTCGCCAGGCGCCCGTGCACCAGCTCGATGCCGAAGCGCGCCAGGGGCGTCGCAAGCAGCTCCGCGTGCAGCTCCTCGGCGCCGCGGCCGAGCTCGCTGCTCTCGATGCGCGGGGCCACGAAAAAGCCCTGCTCCCCGGCCGCCAGGCGCTCGGCGAAGGTCGCCAGCACCCGCCCGCGCTCCGCGCGCAGCACCAGCTTGGTTTCGATGCGCTGGCGGCCGGGCGGCAGCTCGCGCAGCACGCTGACGTCCAGGTCGCCGTACAGCGACAAGGCCAGGGTGCGCGGGATCGGCGTGGCGCTCATGAGCAGGGCATGCAGGTCCTCGCCCTTGTCCAGCAGGGCCGCGCGCTGCTCGACGCCGAAGCGGTGCTGCTCGTCGATCACCGCCAAGGCCGGGTTGGCGAGCTGCACGGCGGGCGAGAGCAGCGCGTGGGTCCCGAAGCAGACCTGCAGGCGCCCGTCCGCCAGGCGGGCCAGCAGGGCGCGGCGCGCGCCGGACTTGAGGCTGCCGGTCAGCACGCCGGCGGAGATCCCGACCCGTTCGAGGAAGGGGCGCGCCGCGGAGAGGTGCTGCTCGGCCAGCAGCTCGGTCGGCGCCAGGAACAGGGCCTGGCGCCCGGACTTGGCGGCCAGCGCGCAGGCGTACAGGCCGATCAGCGTCTTGCCCGAGCCCACGTCGCCCTGCAGCAAACGCCGCATCGGGATCGGGCGGGCGAGATCGCGCTCGAGCTCCCCCAGGACCAGGCGCTGTCCGTCGGTCGGCGTGAACGGGAAAGCGGCCGCGAGCGCGGCCCGCTCGGCCTCCGGAGGCGCCAGCGGCGCGGCGCGGCCCTGGGCGCGGCGTTCGCGGCGCGCCAGCAACCGCGCCACGAGCCCGAGCAGGGGCTCGAGGCTGAGGCGCCGGCGCGCGGCCAGCAGATCGGCCGCGGGCAAGCTCTCGGCGCCGGAGAGACCCAGGGCCAGACGATCCGCCTGCATCAGCCGCCGGAGCGCCTCTGGCAGTGCCGGCAGGCCCAGGCGCTCGAGCCCGCGCGCATCGAGCGTTTCCGCGAGCTGCTGGCCGTGCAGCTCGCGAGCCTCGAGGCACAGGCGCTGGAGCTGCGCCGCGGACAGCCCTTCGGCGCCGGCGTAGACCGGCAGCAGCTGCCCCGCGGGCAGGCACCATTCGGATTCCGAGAGCTGCCGCGGCGCCGCCAGGGCCGGTCCCTGGGCGTCGATCAGCCGCCCTTCGAGGCGCACGCTGCGATCGAGCGGGAAGGCCTCGCGCTGCCAGGGCTGGTTGAAATACAGCGCGTCGAGGCGCGCGTCGCCGTCCGCCAGGGTCACGCGCAGCAGCGTGCCGCGCTTGGGCAGCCGCGCCAGGCGCTGGCCGGCCACGCGCCCCGCGACGCGCACCAGGCGGCCGCGCTGGCGCCGCGCGCTGGCCAGGCCGTGGATCTCCGGCACCGGCCGCAGCTCCGCGGGCGCGAGCAGCAGCAGGTCGAGCCAGCAGCCGATGCCGGCCGCGGCCAGGGCCGCGCGGCGCTTGGGGCCAATGCCGGCGAGCTCGATCGGCGCGAGCAGATCGACCGCTGCGCCGGCGCCGCCGGCCTCGCCCGGCGGCGCGCTGGCCGTCGGGCGCCGCGCCGCTGTCACGGCCGCTCCTCGAGCCAGTGTCGGACCACCGGATCGTGGGGCTCCAGCAGGAAGCCGCGCTCCTCGCGCTCGTCGGCCAGCACCGGCCAGCGCCACAAGCACACGCCCAGGAGCGCCGCCTGACCGGGTCCCGGGGGCGCCGCAGCGGCGCGCTCGTAGACGCCCTGGAACAGGGCCAGCAGGCGGCGCTGGATCGCGGGCTCGGTGGCCCCGCGGCGGCGCGCCAGGCCCTCGGCCGAGCCCGCGGTGCGCGGATACCCGAGGCCCGAGACCCACAGCGGCAGGCCGCGCTCGGCGGCTTCGCGCCGGCAGAACTCGAGGTGCGCTTCGAGGCGCTGCGTCAGGAAGCCGTCGTCGTTTTCCAGGCTGGCCTCCCCGGCGTAGGTCAGCGGACCGAACAGATCGACGCCCAGGCAATCGAGCCCGTCCGCGAAGCCGAGCTGCTCGATCTGGTAGTCGTTGATCGCGCTGTAGGTCAGCGCAATGCCGCAGGCGGCGCGCAGGCGGCCAAGCAGCTCGCGCCAGCGCGCCGCGCGCAGTTCGGTCAGGGCCAGATCGAGCTCGGGCTCGATCGCGGCCGGGCCCCCGCCGCGCTGCCAGGCGCGCACCTGCGCGGGGTCGGAGCGCGTCGCGGCCGGCAGGTCGCTGCCCAGGCTGTAGAGCCCCGCGCCGCCGCGCTCCGCCAGCCAGGCGGCGTGCAGATGGACGGCCTCCGTGCGCTCGAACCAGCGCTCCCAGGCGGGCGCGCTGGCCAGCACGTCGGCCCCCGTCAGGTCGCCTTGGGGACCGCTGAGCACATCCAGCTCGAGCACCGGCGAGAGGCCGTGGAAGCGCGCCAGGGCCAGCAGCCCGAGCAGCTCCGCATCCCGGAAGCAGCCTTCGCCGAAGGCTTCGGCGGGCGGCGGGTGCCAAGCGCGCGCCGCAGGCCGCTCCGAATAGGGCACCCGCAGGCGCACGCTCTCGAAACCCAGCTGGCGCAGCTCGGCGAACAGGCGTCCCGAGAGCAGGCGCTCCGCGCGCCCGTCGTCGCGCCGGCCGAGCCAGACCCCAGCCCCCAGCCCGAGCGCGGGCAGCTCGCCGCGCTGCGCCGTCGGCGCCTGGCGCGCGGCGCGATCGAGGGCCGCTAGGAAGCGCTCCTCGAGCTCTGGATCCACCGCGACCGGCGCGCGGCCGGTCCACACATCCCTGAGGCTGTGGCTGCCCAGCGCCAGCAGCTCGCGCAGCAACAGGGCCCGCAACCCGGGCCGCCACAGGGGCGGGATCGTCCGGCCGCTGCCCAGCAGGTCTTCGAGGGTCGGAACCCGCCCCGCGCGCAGGGCCGCCGCACCGATCGCCTCCAGGTCGGCCCCGCAGACCTCGCCGCGCTCGCCGGCCACCAGGGCGCCCAGGGCCTCGTCGATCCAGGCCGCCGCCGCGGGCCCCAGGGAGCGGCTGGCCCACTCCGCCGCGTAGCCTGCGCCGCCGTCGTCGAAGGGCGCGGCCGGCAGGACCCAGGCGTGCACGTAGGGCGAGCCCGGGGAGCGCTGAACGAAGGCCACCTCCCCGAACAACCGCAGCAGCGCGTCCCCGGCGGAGTGCAGGAACAGGGGCGGCGGACTGGGCGGCGCGCCCACGCCCAGCTCCGCCAGCCGTTCGAGGGCGCGTTCGGTGCGCCGCAGGGTGGCCTCGAAGCGCGCCTCCAGGGCCGGCTCGAGCGGCACGTAGGCGACGAAACCCTGGCGCTCGAGGCGCGCGGCCTCCTCGGCCGTGCGGGCGCGCTCCGGGGCCAGATCCAGCTGGAGCCGCAGCCGCGGGGCCTGGTCGGCCAGGGCGAAGCGCGCCTCCAGCTCGCCGCCGCGGATCAGGGTCAGCCCCGGCTCGAGCCCCAGGCGCTGGCTCGCCAGGCCCTCGGCGAAGGCCGCGCCGTCGTTGGCCACGCACAGGGTCAGCGGGCGGCCCGGCCGCTCCGGATCGCGCAGCACGGCCACCAGCGCATCGCGCGGCGACACGCAGCGCCGCCCGGCCAGGACGAATCCGACCCCCGGCAGCGGCTGGAATCCGTAGGGGCCGAGGGCCAGCCGTACCAGCCCATGGTCCGCGGGGGCCAGCACCAGCCGCGGCAGCTCGGGCCGCCCCTCCCCCAACACGGTCGCCACCGGCCGGGGTCCGTCGGCCGCCGCCAGCCGCGCCACGACCTTCGCCGCCGCGTCCCGCCAGGCCTCCGGCGCGCTGACCTCGACCTCGGCCGCGCTCAACAGCCGCCGTGCGAAGGCCTCGCGATCGAGGGGCAGGTCCATCCCGCCGGGGGCACAGGCGGCCAGCGCGAGCGCCAGCAGCGCGAACATCGCGAGCCGCGTCCTTGCCCCCAGGCCTTGCGCAGCCCTCGGGCAAGGAGCGCTGCTCGACCTCTGGGGGCGCTCGGACATTCCTCCCGAGTGTACCGGTCCACCGCGCGACCGACGCCGCCGCGTGCGGCTGCGCAGATCGCCGTTCCCGCGCGGACACCCGCCCCAGCTAGGCTCTTCGGCGCGGACCGCGCAGGAGCGCGGCAGCCGACTTCGGGGGCCCTACCCGGTCGCGCCGCCGCCCGGTCGGCGATCGGCGAGGCCGGCGGCCATGCATCCCGAACGCAGGCCCTGAACCGGGCCCAGGGACAGGAGCGGAGCCCGGTCGCAGCCCCAGGATCGGGCAGCCCGCGGCGGGGCCCCCAAAACCTGCTGGATCTACCGCCCGGGGCGCCGCGCGGTGCGCTAGCTTGCGCCGCGCGCCATGACCCGCCTGATCAGAGCCCTCGACGCCGCCGGCCCGGAGAGCGGACCGGCCACCAGCCGCTCTGCGGTGGCCACCAACCGGCGCGTGGCCGAACTGCTGCCGGACCTGGGCTGGTCCAAGGCGCGCCTGTGCGACGTGGGCGCCGGGCGGGGCTATTTCCTCGGCCAGCTGTCCCGCGGCTTGTCCGGGCTGGGGCTCTCGCCCGCAGCCCACCTCTCGGCCTGCGACCTGTTCCCCGCCGACTTCGAAGCCCCCGGCCTGCAGTGCGCCCAAGCCGGCGACAACGGCAGCGCGCCGTTCCCGGATCAAGCCTTCGACGCGGTCGTCTCGATCGAAGTCATCGAGCACCTCGAGAACTCCTTCCTGTTCCTGCGCGAGCTGTTCCGCCTGGCCAAACCGGGCGCCACGGTGATCGTCACCACGCCCAACACCCTGCACCTGCAGGCGCGCTTGCGCAACCTGGTGTTCGGCTTGCCCACGCTGTTCGATCCCCTGCCCCTGTCGGAGAGCGACCCGCGCTTCACCTCGGGCCACATCCTGCCGATCTCGCCCTACTTCCTGTGCCTCTCGGCCTACCGCGCCGGCTTCACCGAGATCGAGCTGTTCACCGACCGCAGGAAGACCGGCGCCGCCCTCGTGGGGCTCCTGCTGGCGCCGCTGCTGCTGCTCGGCGGCCTGTACCACCGCCTGCGCCTGACCCAGCGCCACCCGCAGAAGTGGGCCCAGAACAAGCCCTGGCTCCAGGCCCAGGACGGCCTCGATCTGCTGCTCGGCCGCACCACGATCCTGCGCGCCCGCCGGCCGCTTTGATCTGCGGGGCCGGCCCGCCGCCGGCCCGCGGCGTTTAGCCGCGGGATCGCCTGTCCGGCGCCTCAGACGAAGCCGGGCGTCTGCTGGAGGCGGGCTTCGACCTCGAGGATCCGATCGATCAGGGTCCGGCACTCGGGGAAGTCGGTCAGCAGCGCGAAGTAAGCCCCCAGGTAGGCGCTACGCG